>DNHK01000298.1 GCA_003485905.1 Gammaproteobacteria bacterium
TCAGCTGCAAGCATCTCCTGTTGCGATTCGGAAAGGAGCCTCGGCGGGGCATTATTTACATGCGATGCGTATACGATTGTAATCTCCACTCCTTGGGTGGCATCCGCAGTTTTGGCAATAAACAATCCACCTACATCCATACTGGACCTGCAGGCCGTTTCAGCAGGAACTGTCGCTGCCACTGGCTGAGCGCAAACGTTCAAAGGTTCATCGCTCATGCCGTTTACTTCGTTGGCAACAAATCCAGCCATGGCGCGAGTGGTGACCAAAACAGCCTGTTTAGCAACAACCACTTCGGCCGTCATGGAGTTGGTCAAAGGGATACGTTCTGAGCTTGCGCAAGTTCCAGCATTTATGGCGCTGAGTCGGCGATCACCTAAGTGATCTCCGTGCATGTGTGAAAGCAGTACAACGTGAATGTCTCCGAGTCGCGGGTCGTCACCAGCAGTAAGATTATGAGCAGGATCGTAAAGCAGACGCACTCCGGTAGGGTCCTCAAAAATGGTCGCCCGATCGTTCGCGCAAAGTTCCCCAGTATGTGAGCCGAGCGGCGTAACTTTTACATTCTGAGCAAATGCCGGTGCAGCTAGCAGCGAAATAGCGAGGAATACAAATACTGTCTTCATGCTTTTCTCCAGTAATCAATTATCTAAAAATACCAGTAGCAGATACTACTATGAGAATCATCCAGTCTAAAACAAGCAGATGTTAAACAGTCACTCTCTTAATAACTTTTTTGGTTATCATTACTCCACAAAACATTAGCTAAGAGGCCTTGGGATATGGCGGGTACCAGTTTACTTGTACTAATCGACGACATTGCAGCAGTTTTGGATGATTTAGCCTTGATGACCGAGGTTGCTGCCAAAAAAACCGCTGGTTTATTAGGAGACGACCTGGCAGTAAATGCAGAGCAGGTCTCAGGAGTCAAAGCTGACCGGGAACTTCCTGTGGTTTGGGCTGTGGCGAAAGGGTCTTTTGTTAACAAATTAATATTGGTTCCGACCGCACTCGTAATATCTGCTGTGGCGAATTGGCTGATTGTGCCTTTGCTTATGATGGGTGGCCTGTACCTGTGTTACGAAGGCTTTGAGAAGATGGCTCACAAATTCCTGCATTCTCCTGAAGAGGATCAAGCCCATATAAAAGAATTGGAAAAACACTTGGCCGACCCTACGGTCGATATGGTCGAGCACGAACGAGATAAAATCAAAGGCGCGATAAGAACAGACTTTATTTTATCCGCTGAAATAATTGTTCTAACTCTGGGCATTGTGTCTACTAACGACTTCAAGACCCAAGTGGCGGTGCTGTCGAGTATCGCCATTTTAATGACCGTTGGCGTTTATGGCTTGGTCGCGGCGATCGTTAAAGTCGATGATGCAGGCCTTCATCTTTCACTCAAGCAGGGCGAAGGGATATTCATGGGATTTCAACGCTGGCTGGGAGGGCGGCTACTCATGCTTGCCCCTTTATTGATGAAAACCCTTGCAGTGGTGGGTACCGCCGCGATGTTTTTGGTCGGCGGAGGTATTCTTGTACATGGACTGCACCTGGTAAATACCGGCGTGGAGCATGTCGCCAGTTGGATGGGGACGCTGTCGATGGGCGGCCCGTTACTACGGGCGATTACCCCCACCGTATTACAGGCCTTGTTTGGTATATTTGCTGGTGGGCTGGCGTTAGCAGGGGTCAGCCTTTGGGGCCTTATTCGAAAAAAACAATCTGCCTGAGCACTACAAAACTGCGCGCTCCTGTACCGCACGAAAAATTGACTTAGGACAATCCGTCGCTTTGTAGGTTGGATATATACTTAAGCCAAAGCTAATAGAGGTATTTAATCATGACTATTGAAACACTCACGGCACTACTTGGGTGGATAACAGCGGTTAATATTGGATTATTGCTGCTCACCACCATTCTGCTTTATCTCATGAAGGACATCGCGGTAAAAATACATTCTAAGATGTTCGATATAGATGCAAACGACCTGAACCGTATGTACTTTGATTATCTAGGTCGATTTAAAGTGCTGGTGATCGTATTTAACCTTGGGCCCTATATTGCGCTTAGACTAATGACGTAAGGGGTTAATCTGCGTAATTAAAGACGCGTAACAAAAGTAGGTTTTCTTCCCCAGCCTAACCTTCTGGGTGTAACGCTTCAATCGAAAAAATTCTTGAGCGGGTAACCATGGATGAGTTTTCAGACTATGGGAACTACGACCTTTGGTTACGCAGTAATATCATTTCCATGCGGGACAATATGCACCGGTATCGGGAGCCAAATGTAAACTCAAACGGTACTGGGGATTACCAAAGCTCTTACCCGATCGGTGAATACGAATTCGCTACGCAATAAAACTAAAAAATATACGCTACAGACTACGTATTCAATTTATAAATCAAATTAGAGCACCGAATCCGGGTATTCACCCTGATCGGTGCTTATTTGATTTCGTTGAAAAGTAAACGGTGCGCTGAGTCAATTTGGATAAAACTATTAATTTGGAGCGCAAGATTGAACATGTTGGGGGGGAGAAGAATGATTAAAAATAGCCTGTTGTTTGCAAGCATAATGGTACTCGTAGCCTGCACGGAAACTTCTGAAGTAGCTATAGAAACAGCTTCTGACGTTACTAGCGAAGCGGCTCAGAGCACGACCGAAGTGAGCGCTCCGCAAGCGCTTGAAAGCAAGCAACCCAATATTCTATTTATCTTGGTTGACGATATGGGTTTTGGGGATATCGGCTACAACGGAAGTGAGATCGCGACACCAAATTTGGACCAAATGGCATTGGACGGAATGAAGCTAGACCGTAATTACGTTTATCCAGTGTGCAGCCCCACAAGAGCAGCATTACTCTCAGGTCAAAACCCATTGCACATGGGCATTACTGGCCCCATGGATGATCATGCAAGCTTGCCATCAGGTCTTAAATTAATGCCTGAGTATTTTAAAGGTTTGGGCTATCAAACTCATATGATTGGTAAGTGGCATTTAGGTCTAACTGAGACCAGCGCCTGGCCAATAAACAAAAGTTTTGACAGCCACTATGGTTTTCTCGGCGGCTGGATAGATTTTTATACGCACGTGTTCGCCGGAGGATTGGATTGGCAGCGTGATGGGGTTTCTGTCCGAGAAGAGGGACACGCCACCGAATTAATGACGAATGAGGCGATTAGCATCATCGAACAGCGCAACGAACAACCATTCTTAATGTGGCTTTCTTATAACGCACCCCACAGCCCATTGCAGCATCCGCCAAGTTACTCTGAGCTAAACAATTACCCAGAGATCACAGATCGTAGTGTGTTTGCAGAAATGGTTACGCATGTAGATAGTGATATTGGTCGCGTAATGGACAGCCTAAAAGAGCAGGGTATTCTCGAAGACACCATAGTGATCTTCTCTAGTGACAACGGCGGTGCATTGGGCCTTGGTGCCAGCAATGGTGATTTGCGTGGCCAGAAACGTTCTAGCTTGGAAGGCGGAATGCGGGTTCCCGGTTTGATCAGCTGGGCAGGAACCATAGAGTCTGGAAGCGTATTAACGCAACCTATTGCTGTGCATGATTGGCTACCAACGCTATTGGAAGCATCTGGTGGT
The DNA here is from genome assembly GCA_003485905.1 of Gammaproteobacteria bacterium. Lineage (GTDB taxonomy): Bacteria > Pseudomonadota > Gammaproteobacteria > Arenicellales > Arenicellaceae > UBA10349. The sequence continues at coordinate 3,610 of DNHK01000298.1, forward strand.
GACGCTGAAGTAGTTATTGATGCCTATGGTCAGAGCATGTGGCCAGCGATCGCCAGTGGCGCAATCATAGAACGGGATACGATAGTTATGGGAGCGACCCATAACCTTGGCGTGTTTGAGTGGCCCTTAAAGCTCGTCGCAGTCGAAGATGCTGAAAGTGGAGAACAAAGCTATAACTTATATAACGTTGTTGACGATCCCACAGAGCAACAGGATTTAGCCGCGACAAACCCAGAGGTGGTGGCTCGCTTGATTGCAGAAATTGAGGCAATGCCAGAACCGGACGTTAGCCGACTTGAACCAGAGTTTAATAATTCTCCGCGTTACTACCCATCGGACGTGCCGACCTACGACGCACGCCACATTGAAAGTAAAGAGCCTTGGGCTGAAGCTGCGATTAGGGATACTGACTAGTAGATAAGCGGATCACCGATATAGCAGCTAAAGGCGATTCATAAGACAGCTAAAGGCTTCTACCATGCTGCTAACGGTCGCAAAAATCCTACGCTACTGGCTTTCTGGCAGTATGCAATCGTATTTCTGAATCTCTATATCGGGTCGCCAATCCATTAGCCAGCTTGCGTTTAAGGTCTCGGTAAAACTGGAGGGATCAGTCACGGCTAGCTCATAGGTCATCTGATTTCCGTTTTCACTAAGTTCAAAGCGCTCGTGCATTATCACCGATTCGCTGATCGGTATTTTTCCTCTGGTGTCGAGAAACGGCCAGTTGACCAATGACGTATCAACCACGAGTACGTCACCTTCCCAAGACCCTTCAGAATTTAATGCGGAGCGAAAACCGCTCTACCCAGCAGTATTCCTCGGTGATTCAATCACGGTACGCAGCTATAGTTCGATAACTCAAAATCAG
>DNHK01000240.1 GCA_003485905.1 Gammaproteobacteria bacterium
CTCAAAGTCAATAAAGCCATCCACCAAAGCTACTGCCATGATATGTTGAATGTTGACGTCTGGCATTGAACGACTATCGACAATTCGAGCACCATCCTCCGGCAGGCGTAACAAAATGTGTTCGACGTTATCAACGGTTAATCCATGCGCTTCTCGCAACGTGAAGAACGCCGCTAATGGTGATTGCATTGGATAGCCAACAGGAAATTTTTTTATCGCTGTTTCTTCAACATAAAACCGACTACCAAGATCAGCCACTATTTCCTCCGGCGCTGCATCGGTCGATAGCGCATCGAGCACATTGCGCTCACCCTCTAAGGCATCAAGAACTCCCGTAAAGCCCGCTTGAATCATCGTTGCACCAGCAACGCCGTTTCGTGCGCCCATCCCACTAAAATCAAAGGCTTTTTCTATATGCTCAACATCACGAACCCAACTCCAAACACCTGATACTTGCTGTACGGCGTAAGAAATTGCATATCGCATTTTAGTCTCATCGAAACGAGCGAGTGATGCAGCGGCGGCCGCTGCGCCAAACGTAGAACTGTAGCCTTCGGCACTACGGTGATTTGACCGAACCAAGGCGGGTCGAAGTGCCACCAAAAACCTGCAACATAAGTCATAACCCAGAACGACTGAGCGCAAAAAATCGTCACCGCTACTCGCCTCGCGCTCACCCATGGCAAGAGCCGCAGGAACTACAGAACATCCAGGATGCGCTTTGGTAAAAGGATGAAAGTCATCTGTCTCATCAGCATGGGCAGACATCGCATTAGCAAGTGAAGCATTAACCGCTGACGTCATGATATCTGTGGTTACAACTGATGACTCCGGTGTGCCGCCTTGCTGACGAACATAATCAATTGCCACTTCTCCGGGCTTTAATTTCGCACCGGAGACAATCGCGCCTAATGTATCGAGAATGCGATGTTTTGCTGCCAAAACTACACTTTCTGACAGCTCTAGCTGCCGTGACTCAACCATGTAACGTGCGAGTCGGCCTGTCAGGTCCGGGTTTCGAACCGCATTCGCAGGCTCTGTCGGCTGCGCAATTGACGTTTTCGGGAGGGTAGCCGCTGCCACGATAGTGGCAGCACCCTGCAGTGTGCGTCGACGAGAAATAAGAGGACCCTTTTGGTCAAAAGGTGGTTTATCACTCATGATTTCAGTACCTGTTCTATTGATCGATTAAATTACGGACTCTCGGTCAACTTTGGCGTAGAAAGGGAGATATATTCCTGGTCTACAAACTCTTGAAAATCTTCCGGGTAATGTCCAGCTCTACTCGCCCATCAGTCCCTGATACGTACCCTGAATGTTCTGCTCTCTCCACACGTCGATATTTATATAATGTGAAAATTCTTCCATCAGAATAGTTGCTTGCATCTCTTCTAGACTGAGCCCCGCTTCGATACCTGCCATCACTTCAGCCTGCATGACTTCCAGGTAGCGGATGGAGTCGTCGACATCAGCTTTATTCCCAACGGGGCCGTGCCCAAGCGCCGCAATATCGTAGTCGATCGTTGATTGAAGGTGTCTGTTCGCAGCGATCAAAAGGCTCACCGGTCCGCCACGCATATTTTCGAACGGCGCTCGGCCGGTATTTACCCAATCAACCCCAAAGATAGTTCGCTCGTCGAGAAAATGAATAATGGAAGAATCGTCACTGTGGCTAGGCGGTGAGTGAATCATCTCCACAGTCTTGCCGCCTAGAGTGACGGAAAAGCGATCAGCAAATGTAATATCTGGTGCACGGACGTCTTTGAAGACCGGGTCATCGGCGACGAGAGCCAGATTAGGATTCATGTTTTCATGGCCAACCAAGATCGCTGTATCGGCAAACACAGCACCGCCCGAAGCATGGTCATCGTGGTGATGACTGTAGAGCACATATCGAACAGGCACGTCGTAGCTTTCGGCGAGTTCGCCTTTTAGCCAGGTCGCAAAATCGACACTGATAGGATCCACGAGAATGATCCCCGCAGATGTAACCAGAAACACCGCACGGTGGGCATTATCTGTAACTCGATAGAGATCTCCCGTGATGTTGGTGATCTCGCGCGCAGGTGCATCCTGTGCACTCACGTGTAGCGTTGAACCAAACAGTATTAGCAACAGCCAGAAAGAAAGACACTTATTATTCATTTTATTCTCCACCTAAAGTAAAAATTCTATAAATCAAACGTATCGCCATACGCTTTGTCGATACTTTTCTATCTATTTAACGCACCCGTTTAAATGACCATGCGCCTGAAACATGGACTTCCTCAAGATCATTGACCATCCCCTCATCGTTGGCTTTAAACACAAATGCTACTCCACAGGTGCAGTCAAATGCGGTTTGGGACTGGGCGATAAGTCGTGATTTAGCAGACTCGACATTCCCTCCGTTATAAGCATAAGGAGGGGTCCGAATCAGCGACATCTCACCGTCTTCCAGGACAATTTCAGCCGTGATTGTATTACCCAACCAGATACCCTCATAAGTGCCTACATAGGTTTCAAGAACCTCTTCAGGGACTTCTACAACTTTCGCATCAGCTTGCTTAACCTCGCCATTCCAGTGGGAAAGTCCTTTTGACGATTCATTGCATACGTTCTCGAGTATCTCGGTATCTGCTCTGTATTCCATTTCAACAAATGCTTGAACCGATTCTGTAAACGTACCAGGGTCATCGTAAGTGATTTCTATATTAATGTGACCAAAATCTACACGCTGATAGCGTTCAGTAATCCGCAATTGATCAGTATGCTGCAAGCCTACGCCATTCAGCCAGGTTTTATCGTTGTAGCCATTACTCTCTACTACAAGGCTATCACCTTCCCAGTACCCTACGGAGTAACCGGTCCAGGTTGGAAAAGGATCTGTTTCGAGTTCACGTCCATCCATGAATACCTGCCGGTATGTCATGTCGGCATTAAGTATTGCAAGAAAATCTGGGCGGTGTACAAACCTTCGTAGTCCGCCAGCCAACGCACCTGCTGGGTATGCGGCTGGACCCCCTGGCAAACAACTAAATCGGGGCTCCTGTCCGTAGTAATTGCTCTCATGTTCCGCCATCAACTCACGAGCCCATTCCTGTGCGTTGTTAGGATCAAACAAGCTCCCGTGTGAATTCACCGGAATCCACAATCCAGACAGATTGGGCTGACCATATGCATCCTTTGGTACTGGGGCAGTTAAGTCCGGTTCGTTATCGGCGGTACGAGGAATGCCTGGCGTTGATAAATCTAGCCACTGCGCACTTAGTGGCAAACCAGCCATCAGCAAGATGATTAACGTCGCGAGTCTCTGTAGCATAAGCCCCTCTATAACAGAATTCTGTATCGAGTATATTATTCGTCAATATAAGCGTAGCATATAATACAGTCTTTAATCTGGCGCCTTTCGCCACCCATATGGAGTCAAAAAATGCGTATTCTTATTTCAGGATTCGTTGTTCTAATATCACTTTTGTCGTCTATGACCGCGCTATCGCACCATTCTTTTTCTGCGGAGTTCGACGTTGGTCGACCAGTAGAGCTTACCGGTACGGTGACATCACTGGAATGGACTAATCCACACGCCTGGGTCTTCATCGAGACAGAGAATGATCAAGGTAATTCTGAAAGTTGGGCAATCGAACTCCTCGGTATAAATACTCTTATGCGCAGCGGCATGACACCGAAAAATGTCAAAACTGGTGATCTTCTTGTAGTAACAGGGTATGGCTCACGAGATGGCACTAATACTGCAAATGCGTCATCTGTAACAAATAAAGAGACAGGGAAATTACTGTGGGCAAGCGCTGGCAGGGCAAGTAACTGAGCGGATTACCGCATAGAACCTTCGCAACCAATGGGGTCAGACTCCATTGAAACAAATTAACCGCGGATGGGGCTAGTCTAACGCTGGCCTCACATTATTTTCTCCGCCTAAATCTTCACAACCATAAGGAACATAGGGTTCCGTTGTTAGAGATGCCGTATCTTGCTGGGTGTAACTACCAAGCATGTAGCGTGGATCATCAAAAGTATAAGTTCGGGTCAGTGTGCGACCATCGTCGCTGACTGAAAAACGCTCTGTCACGTGCCACTGTTCACTGTGCATGCTAAACCCTGATTCTCCAACGTAACTCAGTACGCCTGGCAGGAAGCCGACAGTATCGACCACCAGTTCGTCACCTTCCCACTGGCCTATGGAATGGCCTGTGACGCTAGGTGACAGATCCAACGGGTGCTCGAGAACATTCAGAAAGATCGTCCTTTGCTGATCCAAATAGCCATACTTAAGCGTGATCTCATCTCCCTCCTGATAAATCTCGTTCGATTCTCGTTCAAAGATCCAGTCGTAAACAATATTTGTCGGTTGACAGCTAAGCGCCGGGCTATCGAAGTGTCGGACGAGCCCTAACCCCGCTTGCTTGCCTTCTATCGTCGGCTCGATTACGGGTACATCAAGCGACTGCTGCGTGGTTACCCAGGGACCACTCAAATTTCGCTGACCATTCGGTAGATAAGCAGGACGAGATTGTGCATCCTCAACAGAGACCAAACCACCTACAACTTCATCTGCGGAAGGACGTCCAGCGAATTCGCTAAGAATAGAACCGTCTGCCTGCTTAATCGCATCAACATGACAAACATTATTCTCGCGCAATCCCGGCGAGCCTTTGATGGAAACAACTTGCCCAGGGATCAATGTCTCTGCCGTCCAACCCCGCCGTTTCAGCCGGCTAGCCGCGGCCATTTCGCAACGCCATTCGTCAGTTGTATTCTGCTCGTTAGGGACATCCACGTAGAGATAGACATGAGGATTTACGAATTTAAAACTAGTCAGCACCGCCTCTGAAAGAACGATCTCTTTGGATAGATCGAAATTTGGAGCTACCGCATGGTGAGCGTAAAGCGGTACTGGTAGCGCGAAGAACAGCACCAACAACGCACTGTACTTCACAGAAGCTCTTGTAATCTGTGGGTAAGAGCGAAACACGTTTTTCAATTTATAGCGCCCTGACTATGCGGATTCAGCCGCCACTTTTTCAACCTCGCGCCAGACCCGTAGCAAATTGCCACCCCAGAGTTTTTCGATATCTTCATGACTATAACCGCGACGTACCAGCTCCAATGTGACGTTGAATGTCTCACCCGCGTCAATCCAATCAATAATGCCACCGCCGCCGTCAAAGTCTGAACTCAAGCCCACGTGATCAATACCAATTAATTCCACTGCGTGATCTACATGATCGATAAAATCTCCTACGTCGGCATAGCCAATTTCCCGAAGACCAACTTCAATTTCATCGCGCTCTTCTGCAGTCAGTGAAACTGCATCGCGGAATCTCTCTATCCCAAAACCTGCCAGTAACGCAGAGGCCGCTTCGCTTTGTTGCGGCGTCTGAGCCTTGACGAATTCCGCAAGTGCGGTGGCCTGCATAACTCCCCCACTATCCCTAAGCGCGAGTAAAGTCTCATCGTCCATATTGCGAAAATGGTCCCTAATTGTGACCGTATTGGAGTGAGATGCAATAACAGGCGCCCTGGAAAGTCGTATTGCATCAAGCGCTGAGGCCTTTGCAATGTGCGAAACATCAACCATGATGCCGAGTCGATTCATTTCGGCAATGACTTCTTCTCCAAATGCGCTGATACCATCATGCTCTGACTCTTCATCCCCATACTCAGGCCGCACCCGTGATGAATCGGCTATATCGTTATGTCCACCGTGAGATAGCGTAATGTAACGCGCGCCAAGTGCGTGGTAACGCTCAAGCAGAGATAGATCCTTACCGATAACGTATCCGTTCTCAATCCCAATCGCGGCAACCAGCTTACCCGAAGCATGGATACGTTCGACGTCATCCGCGGTATAAGCAAGCTCTATAAGATCTGGATACATCTCTTCAGTCATACGATGGATTGCATCAAACTTTGTCATGGCATCGACTTTGGCCTGCTCATAATTCTCCGGTGTCCGTTCGTTCTGCCCTACAAAAACGATAAAAAACCCAGCATCTAGTCCACCTGCACGCATTTTCTCTAGATTGACTTGACGAGTAGCGTTCAGCGGATCAACAGCCTCGGTGGCAAAATTGAAAGGAATGTCATCGTGAGAGTCAATACTGAGAACTGCATCATGAATAGTCTTAGCTCTAGCCCGCAAATCGGCCTCAGACTCCTGCGTCAAGTCAGCAGCTGGCGCCTCTGCAGCATCGATTTCGGACATTTGAGCCGAATCTGTATCAGACATCTGAGCCGGATCAGAATCGGCGCATCCAGTCATCATCAATAAAAGGATTGCGTACAATGGTATAGAAAGTAACTTCATTTTGACTCCGTTAGTTTATCGAGTATCGATTGTGGTCTTATTCGAGGGCTCGTTAATTTTCTTATCATTTAATCAAAAGCATCAACAACACTGCGTTCAAAGATGTGAATCTGATTCTGAGAACACATAGTACCCCAAGGTTTGGTGAGCGCTGATTTTAATGCTAACATAATCTTTCAAATAGAGGGTTTCACGGGAGTTCCAATGGCATTTTTACGATTAATTATTTTGGCCTCATTCCTCTGCACATGTGGACTCGTTGCAGCACAGCCAACTGATCTTGATGGCAGCAAGCTGGTGTTTTCGAGTTTGGAGCTAGATCAAACTAATCGTGGCACTATCAACATCAATGGCTACGACCGGCATTTTTCCGTTACGTTTCCCTCCTCGTATAACAATGACGTAGCCTATCCTGTTGTTCTGTTTTTACATGGTTGCAGATGCCGCCCCGAACACACTGAAGAATTCATATTGAGTTATTTGGATTGGGAACCAAGATTGGATTCATATAAAGATGATTTTATCGTTGTTAGAATGTCTGCCTTTTCTGAGAAGAAACCAGAAACTCCCCAAGATGTTACGGACGGTGGAGCTCGCGGAATGTGGCTTTGGCATGAAGGCGCAGAATCAGAGCGTGACGATTATGTGTTCGTTGATACCTTGCTCGAAGAATTATTATCATCCTCTAATATCAACATTGATGCAGAAAATATCTTCGGAGTCGGCCACTCTTCCGGGGCAATATTCTTGATGTCGTATGTACTTGGCGGTCCAACCGACCTAAGCGATGTCAGCATTAATGACGACTACTCCTTTAAAGCCATTTCCGTAACGGGAGGATCAACGTTGCGCAAAGGGATTGTTGATTTTAAAGAAAATACTCCGGATACATTGCCATCTGTCTTACACATTCAGGGCGAGCGTGATCAAGGGTTGTGGTTTAACGGTCAAGAAACAGGTAAAAGAGGCCTCAATTTTCTGGAATTTACAGCCACCGGAAACGGGTCGACTATTAAAGATGGATTACGAGACACGATCCACGGCCTTACCTACTCTGCGTGGGATGAAAATACACCCTCAAACCCAAGCACGTTGGAACGATGGGCCGCGCATTTAGATCTCAAATATTCAGGGTTTGAGGAATATTCTCAATACTATGTTTATAACTTCGCACCCGTGGCAAAGTCACAGAAAATTCTGGTGGGCATGCGACTCAAAGATTGCGGGCATCGTTTGACTGCGGATCAATATCAGTCCGACTTTTTTAGGGTATTCTCACAGCAAAGCGGCGAATTGCGATCGTACGACAGCCAAATATCTAGAGACACGGATATGTCATTTTGTCCTTCTCGTTAACCGAATGGGACAGATCTAACCCCAAGCCAAGTTAGTATTGAATTCAGCACGGAATGCTCGGGCTGAATATGGGTACACTAGCCGCGGCACCCCACCGCGGGCTCGTACTAAATCTTTATTCCTGTGGCGGATGAGGTACCCAGGATGGCTGCGGATTCATTAGATCTAAATTCTTACCTGCAAGGCCCGGGTGGTTCGGCAAAATTTTAGTCGCACGAAACGCCATATAAAAGTTTGGCGCGTTAGTTTCCATCAGCACGTCATGAAATGGCAGCTCAGGCTCGCCGGCGTAAGGGTTCCAGTACTCCCAGACGATCTCCCCTTTTGGCGTGACTTCAAAAAATCGTCCCTGCGCGCCTGATGCGATAAAAGTATGGCCGTTCGGTAAGCGGTGTGCGCTAGAGATAAATGGAGAGTGAAAAGAGGGCCCATCATTCGCCATATAAATCCAAGCTGGAAACTCTGGCCCAAATTGCTCTGCATCTTCGATAACGTATCGACCCTGATCATCCATCGGTGGAACAAGTTCTACTGCAACGGATTGCCTGCCTCGTGGGCCGGGAAAGTTGTTCATAAACAACGAAATATTGCCCGCACCGGGAAGCCCCTCGGCAATCCAATGAACGTGGTGCTGGTTATATAACGTCTGCGGGCGTTCACCACCACGATCATAATTAGAGGCGCGTCCCCAGCGATAAAGAATATCACCGCCCTTCCCCGACTTGCCACCGGTACTGCCAGCTGCTTCTTCAGTCGATGTACTGTGATCAATAACCCAGAACTCCCCAAAAGTATTGGAGCTCACAACAATTTGATCCAGCTCTGGGTTGTAGGACATACTGTTAAAGTGAATGAAGTCCGGTGCAGTACGATTCTCCTCAGTGTCTAGTTGTGCAATTTCGCTACTAGTACGCAGTTCCTCAAGTTGCTCTTCAGACACGCTTTTCGCATCACTATTGATATCAACTAACTCCGGGTGCTCGGCAACCACACCATAATTCGCGGATTCTGGATCAAAGTCTTGAATCAGATGATCCCAAATATTCCATGTCCAAACGATGCGGGCATCGTCAACGCCCTGCGGCTCAAGTTCGAGAATGGTTTCGGGCCACAATCCTACATCAGTTAAAACGTCGGGGCGTCGTCCTGCATCGCGTGCCTGCTCAGCTGATTTGTATTCCCAAACGACAGCCAGAACGTTGCCATTCGGCAATAGCTCAATATCATGGTGCTGGTAGTACTCGTCGTTTGCAAGCCGATAATTCCAGACAAGTTCGCCTTCCCAGTTCCACTCCTGAAGTTGACCACCTTGCCCACCTGCATGATTTGTGTGATCTGCAATTCTACCTGCTCGCACAACATTGCCGTTCTCACGCATATAAACACTATGACCAGTACCGTGGTCAGATTGCCACATATTGATAGCTTGGCCCTCATTATCGATCAAATAAGTACGACCGGAGTTCGCAGGGCTAAACAAAACATAGCCGGGAGACGCCTGCTCTGAATTGATTCGGATACCACGCGCTTCATCTAATGCGCCTGGAACCTGTGCACAAATCGGTCCAGCCGTAATGATGAGAAAAGAGAACGAACTCAGTAACGCTGGCCACCGATTCAATGGCTTTATGGAACGGTTTGTCATTGGGAATCCCTCGTGTAGTACCCTAAAATAAAGTAGAACATTTATAATACAATTGACTCTAACGAATACGCCGTAGCTCTATGGCGAGCTGCGATTGTGTCGGCCAGAATTAAATCTCGTTGTTATTTGCCGCAGCAGCGATGTGTTCTGCTGCACGAAACGCTAAGGCCATGATTGTCATTGTCGGCTGACCACGCCCGGATGTTACCAAACTCGAACCATCGCAAATAAACAGATTGGATACATCGTGACTGCGGTGGTAGCGATCAACGACCGATGTTTCTGGGTCATCACCCATCCGGCAAGTACCAAGCAAATGCCCGCCCCCAGTGCCCGCTTTGGCGGGTGGACTCCATTGCTCGACTGCACCGGCAGCTTCCATCATCTGCTCCGCAAAGCCCTGCATATAGGCCACATTGGCGATATCATCTTCATGGTCCCGATAGGTCATGCGTAGGGACGGCCTTCCATACTTGTCCTTGTGGGTCGGGTCGATCGTGATGTTATTGCGGTCAAGTGGCAGGTTAGTCCCGCTAGCCACGACTGCCATCTGGCGCGTAAAATTGTGCGCTATACGATCTTTGAATTCAGCACCCCACTGGGGCCCATCGGCCCGCTGCCCAACCAGAGAATACCAAATGGGCGTCGCCGCCATCAGCGGTCTAGCGGTAAATCCACCGCCCCCGTAATATCCACGCGTTGGATCAGACTCATAAAAGTGGTCATGGACTATCTGGGTGACTTGAACGCCCTTGTAATCGTTCAATTGATGCTCGAAGACGGCCTGCACGTTCGCATGAGCGTTCATCATTAGGTTTTTTCCTACAAAACCGCTCGAATTGGCAAGGCCATCTGGATGCCTGGAACTCTCCGAAAGCAACAATAGTCGTGGAGTCTCAGCACCATTCGCTGACAACACCGCAGCGCGTGCTTTCTGGCTACGCTGATTACCATCTGGATCGAGATACTGAACCTCGCTAATCTTCCCATCCGCGCCGGTTTCGAGATTATAAACAGCACACCCAGCACGAATTTCGCAATTACCACTGGCTATCGCCTGCGGAATCATAGCCGCCAATGTCGATGATTTAGCGCCAATTTCGCAACCATAGCCGAGGCAATAACCACAGTTGATACAAGCGGGACGACCATTATGTGGTTGCGACAAGATCGCAAGCGGAGCAGCTTGCGGAGTTAGGCCAATAGCCTCGGCGCCTTTCTTCAGCAATACACCCGAAGACTTGATCGGTAGTGGTGGCATAGGAAATGGTTTCGATCGTGGTGAATCGAACGGCCCAGGCGCTCCAGAAACACCGATATCCCAGTCCACCTTAGTATAATAAGGCTCTAATTCCTCGTAAGTAATGGGCCAGTCGGCCAAATTCGTTCCTTCAAAAGACCCAACGGCGCTGCGTTCCTTAAAGTCTATCTCACGAAAACGCCAGAAATTTGCACTGAAGTGCACACTGGCACCACCCACACCTTCGTAATAACGGGCCGGATTTCGACCAGGCTTTACCTTGGCGACCTTACTTTCATCATCACGAAATGTCTGAATATTACTAGCTGCCCGACCACCGCCTATCGCATCATCCACCCATACGTCTAATTCATCGTGTGTGAAGTCTTTAGCTTCACGAAACGGTCCCTGCTCTAGCACGACAACACTGAAGCCGTTGGTAGAGAGCTCTTTGGCAATGATGCCGCCAGCGGAACCCGAGCCAATAACAACGAAATCTACCGCTTCGTCGAGCGGGTATGTCACCTTGTTATCAATTGCCATTATTTTGCTCCTCCATGTACTGGGCATCGTAATACCCAAATGGAGGCTGAGCAGCGCCATGACCGTCAAAGTCAATTAGGTCCCAGGCCATATTGTCCTTATTACCGCCATAGGAACTCATGGCGAAAAAACCCCATAGTGTGAGGGTCTTAACTACAGAAAAGAACTGCGTCGTATCGTTTGCACCGATCCACGTGTCCTGATCAGCTTCGCTTAAGTCAGAGAACTTCAACGTCCCATCAAATCGGTCAGCAATACCCTGTTGAAATTCTACGAGCATGTCTCGAACACCTGGCAACATAAAGGCAAATTTCTCACCTAATACGTTGTCCATAAAATAGATAACCCCGGCATCACGAGCGCCAGGGGTACTCGTTGTCGGCAGTATACGCGCTGAAATAGCTTCGAGTTCTACGGCCTCGGCAGCTGTCAACGTAGTAAACGTTGCACCCTCGTCTCGCGCCGAACAGGCTGCTTGTGCAGCGGCTAATGCCGCCGGCACGCTCAGGCGGAATAGCGAGCTACCAGCCAGCGCACCAGACCCTTGTATAAAATGTCGTCGACTTAAGGTTTCGCTTGTCATAACTGTCCTAGAGTTTGTTGGATTCAGAGGGTAGTAGGCGATAGTAAACTATACCCCAATCACTGCAAGTAGCGCCTTCGCAAAGACCGCCATTTCCTCAGTAGTCCCGATAGTAATTCTCGCCCAATCGTCTTTGATTGGAAATTGTCTTGCTCCGAGTATTCCTTGCGCCAACAATCGCTCGTTATAGCTTGCGTACGGCATTTTCGGATCGAAAAAAACAAAGTTTCCCGATGCCCTTACATAATCTAGGCCTAAATCTTCACAAAGTTTGTACACGACTTCTCGGCCTTCTTTATTTTTAGCGCGGCAGAAATTTTGCCACTCGGCATCATTCAAAGACACTTGCGCCGCAACGACACCAAGTGGTCCTTGAAATCTACACACCTTGTACATTGCGATACGTTCTGCAGCTTCAGGTGAGGCGATCGCGTAACCGACTCTCAGCCCAGCTAGACCATGGATCTTGGAGAACGTTCTTGTCACCACGACATTGTGTCCCGCTCTAACCAGGTCAACCATACTGGATCGAGGGAAGTCATCAGTGTACTCAAGGTAAGCTTCGTCTATTAAGGCGATGGTATCTTTGGGTAAAGAAGTACAAAAGTCTCGCAAATTGTCGCCGTCTATGAGGGTTCCTGTCGGGTTATTAGGGTTGCAAAAATAAACCAGTTTTGTGTCCGGAGTCACCCGCGCGTGTAAAGCATCGAGGTCATATTCCAAATCTGAATTTAGAGGAACCTTTGTCACGGTGCCTCCCGTCGCACGAGCAAACTGAAATACTAGACCGTGGGTTAATTCTGCAGTAACGGCTTCGCCACCATGAGACATATAGGCCATCATCGTACTATAAATAGCTTCAGTCGAACCTGAACAGAAAACAATCTGCTCTGGATTTACCCCTTCTTTGCGCGCAATGTCTTTAACAAGCTCTTTTTGAATATCATAACTATACCTGTTGGCTATAGCTGTAGATTGATTAAGTACTTCTAAAACCGCTGGAGAGGGCCCATAGGGATTTTCATTGCCAGATAGATTGATTAATTCATTCGCCATGGGAACCTGCGCAACTACGCTGGGGCTGGCACTCGCAGCCGCTATCCCTGCTGCTATTCCACCGCTAATCTTAATCAGTTCTCGTCTATTCATAGTTGTTCCCATAGTCATATAAGCACCTCTGCCCAAATATTGAATAAATTACTACTACTTACCGGAATTCTTTATTAGCTAGCGTGTCATTCGGTCCTTGAAAACGCAAATTTAACGTCGCTGATGATAACAATATGCATCGAATTTTCATATAAACATTGCCCCTACAAAGCCAGTACGTAATGTAGAGTAGCGCGGGAGATGGTGAGTTATTGGAGATAGCAACAAATGTCATCTGATAAGTTCTCTTGATGCAGAGCCCATGAGGATGGATAATTAGGAAGATAACTTTTTATAGTTGTTGTCTAACTTCCTTGTTTACCGCTCATTTACACTTCTATACATCGGAACACATCGTATGAACTGCCACGAAAACTCTTGTCGGAGACATGATATGACTTTTACATCACTACGAATCATTCCTCTCGTTATCGCCTGCCTGGCGATCGGACCTGAGGTGTCTCTCGCGCATCATTCCGTCGCCGGATTCTTCGACGAGGAGAAAAAGGCTGAAATCGAAGGGGTCGTCAAAAAAGTACACTGGCGAAACCCACATACTGTATTCGAAGTCGATGTAACAAGCGATACTGGTGAGGTTGTAACGTGGCGCATAGAATCGGGGGCATTAGGTGTACTTAGATCTCGCGGACTGGCTCGGGAGTTTATGCAGCCCGGGGAGAATATCCGGATAATGGGCGACTCGTCGCTTCGCTCAGATAATGAAATGTTCGCCCGCAACATTCTCCTTCCTAACGGAAAGGAAGTCGTGTTAACCGCGGGATCATTTCCATATTTTACGGTTGAAAGTGACGCTGATATTTTGGAAGCTGTATATGACGAAGACCTTATCGCTGCAGCCCGAAAAAACGCTGATGGAATATTTCGCGTTTGGAGTTCCAATATCGACGACAGGACAAGCGATCGACGAAAAATGTTTAATGGCAATTATCCTTTGTTGCCCGCTGCCATCGCTGCGCGCGCTAATTATGATGCTGGCGATCAAGCGCTCCTCGGCTGCACGAGTTGGTCCATGCCTCGAATTATGTCAAATCCTTTGCCTATGGAGTTTGTGAAAAGCGGTGAAAATATCCTGCAGCGTTTCGAGGAAGATGATAATGTACGCACTATTTATATGAAAAGCGACAGTTCGGGTTCTCCCGTTGAGCCATCTGCGCTTGGTTATTCCACGGGTCGTTGGGAAGGCGAGACGCTAATTGTTGAAACGTCCGGACTTATACCAGATCGTATCGACAATCTGGGGACGCCTTCCAGTGCCGAAATGCGCTTAACTGAGCATTTCAGTGTGAGCGAAAATGGAAACAGACTCGATTATGTTCTTACAATGAGCGACCCA
>DNHK01000037.1:0-871 GCA_003485905.1 Gammaproteobacteria bacterium
TCATGGTAATAAGAGCCAAGGTGCTCGAACTAAAGCGCTGGCACAATTTAAGGCGGGTAAAGTGCAAGTGCTCGTTGCAACCGACATCGCTGCTCGAGGTTTAGATATTCAACAGTTGCCATACGTTGTGAATTTTGATCTTCCGAACGTGCCCGAAGATTATGTACATCGAATTGGCCGTACCGGGCGCGCCGGAATGACCGGCGAGGCCTTTTCACTGGTAAGTGCAGATGAAATACAGCAGTTAGTTGATATTGAGCGACTTACGCAAAAAGCCTTCACTCGAGAAATAGTCGATGGGTTTGACCCAGTACATACCGTTCCTTTGTCGGCACCGTCTGGTGGTAAGAAAAAACCAATGGGTGGCTCAGGCCATAAACGCGGGGGGAAACCTACGTTTGG
The DNA here is from genome assembly GCA_003485905.1 of Gammaproteobacteria bacterium. GTDB lineage: Bacteria > Pseudomonadota > Gammaproteobacteria > Arenicellales > Arenicellaceae > UBA10349. The sequence continues at coordinate 403 of DNHK01000037.1, forward strand.
TAAAACAGGTGGTGGGCACCATACTAGTAAGAAAAAACACGGTGGTCATAAACCTTTTCACAAAGGTGGTAAAGCTCAGTCTGAGGGGGAGTCTACCGCAGGTAAGCCGAAACAAACTAGCGCGGACGGTCAAAGACAAAGCCAAAGTCAGGCTCCAAAAGCTGGCGCTGTGAGCCCAACACAACGGCGCAACAGAAGGCGGCGAAAAGCGGCTCAGGCCGCAGGTAAGCAAGGTAATTCGGGGAACCATAGTGGCCAGTCCCCATATGGTTCAGCCAGATAATTTCTTTGTTTCAGAAAACACGATCAATTGTTTAGAGCTGCTACATACACTGTATTTGAAGATTTGCCATTCGTGTAGGGGTTAGCAAAGCAGACGTCGTGCGTTTCGGTGGTATCAAATACGCTATCGAGTAGGGCCTGAAAGGCCGCATCAGGCGGATCGTTTGACCACAACCCAAAAACACCG
>DNHK01000037.1:900-6572 GCA_003485905.1 Gammaproteobacteria bacterium
CAGGATTGAGTTTGCGTGCCATTTTTTTTAAAGATGCTGGTGAGTAGAAACTTTGATTCCCGGCGTCTAGCCAATGGCGGGGAGAATGGTCTATATCCAACAAGATAGCGTCGACTGGATAATCCATTTCGCAACTAAAACCAGGCTCTTCGCGCGTCGCCATTGCAAAAAAATCGCCATGAGTCAGTGTGCAACGAGAATCTTTAGTGAGTGTTTCACCTAACGGCACTAGATGATTCCGGTGCCAGTCAATTACCGGCTGCATAATGTCGATCACGCATAATTCGCTCACCGTAGTGTTTTCCAACGCAGCTGCAGCTGTATAGCCAAGCCCTAGGCCTCCCACTACGACTATTAAATCAGTGGATATTGATTTTTGCGCTAGTGATAAGCCTAAGTGCGCCAGCTGAACCTCCGCTTCGGTAAACAGGCTGGACATCAGCCACTCCTCATTCAGCTTAACTTCGTACAGCACTCGCCCGTCAAGACGTGGCTCAGCCCGTCGGCGTAGGCTGATCGCCCCGTTGGGCGTTTTCTGATAATCAAGTTCTTCAAACATAAGGCGGATAATATCGCAGTTGCGTCTCATCCGGATGGGTAATTAATTTATGCTGCTGATTTGATTGATACATACCCCACAGAGCAAAATCTAATTAACAGTGGCGTCTTTTTTTGGTTCATCTGTTAGAACAACACGCTATAATCTCTTTGCAATGTCGCCGTGGCCCCCTGGTGGCGATAGGGTGTGAACCCGGTCAGATCCGGAAGGAAGCAGCCGCAGCAGTCGATTCGGGTACCTGGATAAGGCTCGGCGGCATTGTACTTTTCTACGCTGGTAATCGGCTACTTTATATGAGCTATATGGCTTTGGCCCGCAAATGGCGGCCACAAAATTTTAACGATGTAGTCGGGCAAGAGCATGTCGTGCGAGCTCTGGGAAATTCCCTCGACAGCGGGCGTGTACATCACGCGTTTCTATTTGAGGGTACCCGCGGGGTGGGTAAAACAACCATTGCACGTATTTTTGCCAAGGCACTAAATTGCGAGCAAGGCGTTAGTTCAAACCCTTGTGGTGAGTGTTCCGCTTGTACGGCGATAAATGAAGGTCGTTTTGTTGATTTGCTTGAAGTTGATGCTGCCTCCCGCACCAGAGTGGATGATACGCGTGAGTTGCTGGATAACGTGCAATATGCACCCAGCAGTGGTCGCTACAAAATATACTTAATTGACGAGGTGCATATGCTTTCTACGCATAGTTTTAACGCCTTGCTAAAAACCCTGGAAGAACCGCCCGAACATGTAAAATTTTTACTGGCGACGACCGATCCGCAAAAACTACCCGTCACGATACTTTCCCGTTGCCTTCAATTCGGGTTGCGAGCGCTTCGCCCCGAGCAAATTGAACAGCAACTAATGAATATTCTTAAAAAAGAGAATATTGAATATGAAAAGGCAGCATTGACGTTATTGGCTCGCGCTGCCGACGGTAGTATGCGCGATGGGCTAAGTTTGCTAGATCAAGCAATAGCCCAAGGTAAAAATAAAGTTGAACAGGAATCAGTGCGCAGTATGTTGGGCACTATCAGCGGTAGCCAACTCCTCCAGCTTGTAGAAGTGATGTGCCACGGCGATGCGTTGGCAATGACAAAATTAGTTAGTGATATGGTTGGTATGTCAGTTGATTTCGCTAAAGCATTAAACGAGTTGCTCGTGAATATTTATCACGCATCACTGAATAAAGTGTCGACTGAAGCTTTTGCTGCTTTGGATGGCAACGATGACGCCGTGTCTATGCTATCCGACCAATTTTCAGCTGAACATTTACAATTACTTTATCAAATTGGTGTCCTCGGAAAACGAGATATGCACCTGGCACCAGATATGCGCACTGGTATGGAAATGACTCTATTGCGGATGCTGGCGTTTGAGCCCAGCAGTTCTAGCGGCCCTAGTGGCTCCGATTCGGGTGGTGCTGAGAGCGTTACTCAGTCTGCTATCAAGTCGAACCCGGCGGGTGTTCAAACGGTAAGTAAGAAACTTGACACACAGGCGACAACCGAAACCAGCGAAACTGCAGATGTGCCAATTCCTGCCGAACCAGCTGTGCCTGAGCAAAAAGCGCACGACGTGACTATCGTTGAGGAACCGCATACTGAATTTGTAGTAGAAGCATCTGTCACCACTGAGGTCGCAGCACCGGAAAGTGCAGCTGAAGATAAGGTCGTTCAAGTATCAGTAGAGGCGATGTTAGACGAAAATCCAGAACCAGTTGCATCAGAGGTGGAGCAGCAACCCTTAACTGATGCAGTGGCACCTGCATCGGATGACAAGCTTTTTAATGGTATGCCTTGGTATGAATTGATTGAGCAGTTGGAAGTAAAAGGGCTAGCTAAAGAACTTGCTATGCACTGTGTACTAGATACTCTCTCAGATGGGCGAGCACAATTATTCATTTGCGAATCAGATCAGCAATTGCTCTCTGACTCGCGTAAAGCGGCGATTCAAGCTGCATTGACAAAACACCTCGGTGCGGAGTGCCAGGTCGATTTGCAAGTGTCTAATGTGGGGTCCGAAAGCCCGGCGAGGCGACGCCAGCGTATTGAGGATGAACGCATGGCAGCTACCAAAGATTCAATGCTAAATAGTCAGGGTGTAAACGACCTCATGAACGAATTTGGTGCAAGTCTGAGGGAATCATCGATTCAACCAGCAGCTCAAGAAGAGTAGAAATATGAAAGATTCAAAGATTAATAGGAGTTCCAAATGAAAGGCGGTCTCGGAAACATAATGAAGCAAGCGCAGCAAATGCAAGAAAACATGGCGCGCGCACAAGAGGAATTAGCAAATCTCGAAGTCCATGGCGAGAGCGGCGGGGGGCTGGTCAAGGTGGTTATGACCTGTCGTTATGACGTGCGCAAGGTGGAGATCGACACAGAATTAGTTGACCCAGAAGATAAAGAAGTGTTGGAAGACCTGGTCGCCGCCGCTATGAATGATGCTACCCGAAAAGTAGAAGCCACTACGCAAGAGAAAATGGGCGGGTTAGCAGGTGGTTTGAATATTCCCGGCATGAAGATGCCCTTTTAGTATTCGACCTTAGTTACGATCTTTGGTTATCAAACAATTCAATTTTAATTAATAGCAGATTCTAATGAGCGGCTCTAAAGCTATTGATGAATTACGCGAGGCGTTAAAGTGCCTCCCCGGTGTTGGGCCCCGCACGGCTCAGCGAATGTCATTTTATTTGATGGAGCGTGATCGGGAAGGTGCGGCAGAGATAGCGGCCCGGCTTTTGGATGCGTTGGAAAAAGTTAGGTTTTGTGACCGTTGCAATACATTCTGTGAATCTGATTTATGCGATATTTGTAGCTCTGCGAAGCGAGATAAGACTTTGATGTGTGTGGTCGAAACGCCTGCTGATCTTGAGGCCATGGAGCAATCCGGTGTGTATGAAGGCTTGTATTTTGTGCTGATGGGCCAGCTATCACCGCTTGATGGAGTCGGTCCAGATAAGTTGGGTATAGATAAGTTGGTCAAACTTTTAGATGTCGACGAGTTTGAAGAGATTGTTATCGCTACCAATTTGACTGCGGAAGGTGAAGTAACCGCAGAATATTTGCAGGATTTGATACGGCCGTATGGTATCGTGATTTCGCGACTTGCTCGTGGCGTACCAATTGGCGGTGAGTTGGAGTACATGGACCAACGTACGGTTGGGCAAGCGATGCGTGATAGGCGTAGAGTTAGCGTTTAAGTCATTTGCCCAAGCATAAGACGCGCAATATTAACTAAGAATAAATAGGAATAATAACCAGTGGCACAAGACGGAAGATCGTTGGTCTGGATGGACCTTGAAATGACGGGTCTCTACCCGGAGAAAGACCGAATTATAGAAATGGCGACTGTGATTACCGATAGTGATTTGCGGATAATTGCAGAAGGACCCGTAATCGCCATTAAACAGCCTACCGAACTGCTTGATGGCATGGACGAGTGGAATACTCGAACCCATGGCCGTACTGGGTTAATAGATAAAGTAAAAGCGTCGGTGATAACCGAGCGTCAAGCCGAAATTGAGACTCTGGACTTTATTCAACGCCACGTGCCGAAAAATCGGGCCCCACTGTGTGGAAATAGTATCTGTCAGGACCGAAGATTCTTGTACAAATATATGCCTGAGCTTAGCGAGTGGCTGCACTACCGCAACATTGATGTGAGCTCGGTTAAAGAGCTTGGTGTGCGTTGGATGCCCGAAATGATTGACGGCTATACAAAACGGTCTAATCACACAGCAATGGATGACATTATGGAGTCGATAGAGGAACTGCGATTCTTGCGCGAGCGCTTGTTTTTAGCACCCTAACTCAACCGGATTGAGTCGGCGGCAATGCCGTGTGATGTTGCCCCGTGAGTATACGTAGCGTGGTTTGTTGTTGGCACCCCTAGAAGCGAACCTGTTATTTAAGAGTTTGGGTATCTGCTGTCCGCAGCTTATGCATTCAATGGAAGTACATACGAAAACTAGTACTACTCTCCTTACATCGGTAGTTAAGACACAACATGTATTGAAATATATGATGTTGGCTCACAAACGATGTGGATTCATTTTAGGCAAGTGTATTATACTTTGACGAATATTTTTGCATTAGTAAGCTGACACTTTGAGGAGACCTATGTACAACGCGACCAAAGACCTGATTTTACCAACAACTATTATCGGCTCCCTTCCAAGGCCAAGCTGGTTTACTGAAAATATTGGCTCGAACACCTTTCTTCGGTCCATGATGAATTCCCGCTATCGTGAGCAATATACGGATGCGGTGGCTGTGCACCTCACTGATCAAGAAACTGTAGGCCTGGATATTTGTACCGATGGTGATGCTCACTACGACGAAGAAGTCGGTGGTCAAAGTTGGACGAGTTATCCTTTGTACCATATGGAAGGGTTTGATAAGGCGAACCCACAGGCGGCTATTATGCGCACTGGTGGGGTAGCTTTCCCGATGGGCCATATTCTTCATGACTATCTAGAAGCTAGAGTCATGCCCAAGATTGTTGGGCCGATTGGTCGAGGAGACTTGCAGTACACGGCGATGTGGAAGACAGCCCAGCGAATGACATCCAAGCCTGTCAAGTTTGGGACGATTACACCCGAGCTTCTCGCTGCCGCTGTGGACGATAAATATTATAAGGACCCAGTCGAACGAGTGATGGCGTTAAGTAATGCGATTAACGAAGAACTTAACGAGCTTGCAGATGCTGGCTGTCCGGTTATTCAGCTGGAAGAGCCACAGATTCATATGATCCCCGCGCGAGGTAATGTTTTTGGCAAGCTCGATATGAAAGCTATGGTTGATGTATTTAATAACACGACTAAGGGCCTTACCGATAAAACTGAAGTTTGGTGTCATACATGTTGGGGCAATCCATCGCAGCAAAGAATGTTTAAAGAAATCCAGAGTTATGAACCATCATTAGAGTTTTTGAATATGGTCGACGCCGATGTGCTTACATTCGAGTCTTGCAGTTCTTCGATGCAAGATATTCCAGCTATCGGCAAGATTATTACGGAGAAGAAAATTGCAATTGGCATGATTGATCACCACTCGTTACAAATAGAGAAGCCGGAAGATATTGCCACCCGAATCAGGGATACACTGGAGCATATTCCA
>DNHK01000190.1 GCA_003485905.1 Gammaproteobacteria bacterium
TTTTATCGTAGAGTCTGTCTGTATATTTATACCATATTTAGTGGTTGTTGCATAAAAAAACCGCAAGAAGCAGTGCTTCTTGCGGTTTATAAAGTACAACAGCTAATTTTATTATTATTATTAGAGCTAAAAACGTTTTTATGACGTTCTTATAGTACTGTAGCTGTGTACGTCAACTGAGTTTCATACGTGCCAGCTGCGTACATAGAAGTTGCAGTAAAGGTGTAAGTCCAAGTATCTGTTAGGTTCACAACACCGTTAGTCGCGGAAGCGGTAGACGAAGTAGCACCGGGTTCCTCTATATCACTATTAGTTGCTACTACAGAAATATCAGATAACGGAATAGTTTCGCTAGATACGGCATCTGTAAGATCCGCTCCTGACCGAGCAAGAGATATGTCGCCAGCGTTTGAAAAGATTTTCACCGCTACGGTCGAATCACCATCTTCTGCTTCCAGTTCTGGGTCAGTAGTTCCATCCCAAAGGTTGTTATCACCGGAAAGTGCTGCACCGCCAACATTTATATCTAGGCCACTGAAGGTGACTTTATCTATCGTAGAACCACCAGAACCTATTTTTAAAGCAATTACTCTAGGTACTACGACTTCGAGGTCGATCTTGGCAGCGGCCGAAGGGTTGGCGCCAACTGAAACGCGCCCTTCAGTAAAACCAAGAGAAGGTGCTAAAAGAATGGCAGTCGCGCTAGCCGCGCAAGCAAGTTTTGAAATTTTCATAATTATTGTCCTACACATTAAAAGTTAATAAAAAGGTTAAAATCTTTGAACGGAGGAACTATACGAATCGAGAGAGCTCTTCTCAAGTAAATTATCAAGTAATCTTATAAACCATTGAAAAATAACGTATATATGACATTTATTGTCGAGAAACCTGCCAAAATTTGTCAGTGAATGGGCACTAAGTGTTGTGCCTACATTAAGTAATGCCTCTAACTCATTGATATAAATAGGGGTTGAAATTTTAGTAACAGCTTCCGTTTCGAGTGGATAAACGACTAATCGATCGTAGTATTTTCACGACTGTGATAAACGAGGGTACTTATCCTGTCTATGGCCGGAGGAGGTTTTAGCAAATTGAAAGTCCATAAGCTTATTGCCCATCAATCATACGAACAGAACAATTGAGTATTTCTTTATCCGATTATTCGCGACCACTGGCAAGCCGCAGCCACTGCGGGATTGTGTCTATATTATCCGAACGAATAAAAAGCCTACTATAATGTATAGCAGTCTTGGATTGAGCGGTGAACTTGGCTACGTTGGTGATCCGTTGGTCGTACCAAGTAAAATTTCGATTGAGTCCGAGCAGGGAAGCCTCTCGGTTCAGAGAAAGAATATGATTTACCAGAAGCTTACCAATGGATTCATAGCTCTAGGGGGAAGGAGCTCAAGATAAAAATCTAGGCCTTAATAGGTTTTATAGGTATTTATATCCTACAGAATCGTTGCGGTATACGTAATGGTACTTTCGTATGTTCCAGCTGCCAGTGTGCTGCTTGTAGTCAGATTGTAGGTCCAACTGCCGCTCTTGTTGACTATTCCATTGCCATTTTGCGATATCGTAGTTGAGCCACCGTTTAGTGAGCTTGGGTGCGACACCGCGCCGGCACTAGCAACACCAATACTATTTAATGCAATCTGGTCTCCAGCGGATGATTGGAGAAAGTCGCGTTTTGATGCTGCACTTGTAATGGTTACGGCGCCACCTAGTGCATATACGTTAATTTGAGCGCGCCACCTTGTCCCGCCAATTATCGATATATCGGGGCTGCTCGCTACGCCATCCGGTAGAGGAGTTGTGGTTTCTGGGTCTGTTATGCCATCCCACTCCTGGTTTGTCAGCGTGATTTCGTTGCCACCGATTTCAATGGTGCTCTTACACGTTAAAGTGTCAACGGTATCTGTGCTTGAACCAACCTGTAGTGCGACTAATTTTGGGATAACTACTTCTAATTTAACTCGTGCCGCGGCGGCAGGAGTTGCGCCAACAGAGACTGTGCCTTCCCCTAAGACATTCCCTGATAGCCCGACTGTTACTGCGGTAAGTGCTACTAACTTAAAATCACAAATCATCTTGCGAAGGTTAAGCCTGAAAACGCGATAGCAATCCAAGGCATCTTGTTTGATGCTGGAATCTGGCTTCACCAAGCTGTTCGAACGAACTGTTTCTGATCTGCTCATTTACGTATCTTAACTACACGACAATTTTATATTTATAATTATTTACTTTTTAATAAACTATTCTAAGTTATTCTTCGAACAGTTCTGCCAGCTGTTATTTCTATTTCTTAGCTACTTAAGAACTAGAAGCTAATTCAATCTATATGCTAGCCGATTTCTTTTTCGTTTTACTTTTTTGAAATCAGTTCTGAATCGGTTTTTGTTGCTATACCAGATTCAAGATATAGTGAAGATTAACATAGCTTTCAAAATATTTTCAAGTTTTAGTTTCTATTTACCTTTTAAGTCGTTGTTTAATATGTATTGTTGGCATTATTAGTCACGTACTGTGACAAGTAATGTCAGAACTAGTCTTTTTTGTTAGCTTGTTAGTGGGGTATCGCCATTAACAGCTTCGATGCGCAAGGTTTTAAACCTTATCTAACTTAGAAATCATCAATTTCGTGTGTTGGGATTTCAATGATTGCTTGGTCTCGCAATTTTACTAACACTGGATAGTCTTGTTCACCATCTAAGGTCAATGGCAACGGTAAGGTGTCTTCGGCAACAAAAATTGTGTGCTCACCGGTGTAAACCGATGGAAAGTTGAATTCGCCTAGGGGGTTGGTTATTGCCAGGTGTTTTCCGTCTAAATAGACTTCAACTCCGTCAGCCCTCTGTTCCGACGCTTGTCTTATGCCATCTCGATTTTCATCAAAGTAGATCAAGCCTTTAATGCTACCGCTACCATTTAGGCCTCGATTAGCCCCAATTGGTTGCAAGCTCTGACCCCCGCCTTTTTCGTAGCGAATAGAAAAGAGGACCGTATGGGTGTTCTGAGAGGCTTTGACTACGCCTTGTTCGGGTTCAAAAGCCGCGGTCACCGATTGACCATAATTGACGTTTAAATTGGCACTCCAGCTTCGGGCGATTGGCATATTAGCGTTGATGCTTGCCTGCCAATCGTCGCGCGAATTGCCGTTGGCCCGAGATGTTCCGAGATACCGCGCATAGCCACTAACTACAAGGTTGTTACTAAATAGATAGTCCAGGCTCATACCTAATACCGGGCCCGATAATTTATCTGTATCGGTTTTTTCCTGTGTGTAGCCGAGCTCAAATCCAGTTCGCACCCCATAATCAGTAGCCCAGTTAAATTCATAGTTTAATGCCTTATTACTGTCTCCTCGATACAGATCGCTAGCGCCATCTACGGAGTAGTTCATCGATAAATGGCTGGATTTCTGCGAATCGTGTTGACGATTTAGCGATACGTTTAGCAAATAGTTTCGCGACACATCTGCTTCGGTTGCCAACTCGTTTAAGTGAGTTTGGCTATAGAAGGAATTGAGACTCACCGAATCTCTTAAGTTGCGCCTATAGTGCAGACCAAAACTTCCGTTGAGCCTGTCCACGTTACCAGTCAAGCCGTCGCGTTCCGCTAAAGTTCGGCTAACCTCAATGTTTCCGTTAGTTTTAAACCATCCTCCGTCGTAGCGGATATTGTAATATAGCCCAGATCGATTTTCAGGCAGGGCGGAGGAGAGCCACATAAGGTCTTCTCCATAGTAGTATAGTCCATAATCATGACTGGAGCGGCCATTTTGATTTTTGCCGCCAGCTGACAAGCTATACTCACCGTCTTCATCCACCACACTGTTAACTATGAACTGGAAATCCGTGTCTCGGTTGCCGTATCTTAAAGATCCTTGTATAGCCGTACCATTTTCGCGCTCGATCAGACTGTCGAATGTGGATGACAATTCGAGCGTGCTTTCCCACAGGCTAAGAAAGCGGCTGGAATATTGAGCATGGGCTACGGATCCTTCAGTTTTTTCAAATGATCGGCCAAGGTTGCCGACCTATTCTCCTAAGCGGCCCGCAGAAAATTGGAACGATTGGTTTTGTCGGGAAGCACGGGTGGTTATTCCCAGAATAAGTGGAGCACTGGTCCTGTTTCGTGAATTGTTGATATTGTGGTCTGTCAATATTCGATGGACTCCTACTGAATTATCCATCATAAAGTTGCCGGAGAGTGCAAAGTCGCGTTGATGGACAACGGCAGATCCGCCCGAATTTGTGTCTTCTGGGGATTGTTCATTTTCATAGCTGTAGCCGGATGCCTGAATTTCAAAGGTACCAAGATTGGCAGTTTGACGCTGGTAATTGGCATCGATACCATATTCGGTTTCAGTTGAATTGCTGCCAGAGTTTGAATTCACTAGGCCAGACGTCTCTACAGCTAGGTTTCGGTATCCTAACTTTTGGCTTTCTTGTGCGGCTAGAAATGCTTCTATGTCGGCATCTTCTGAAATATAAGGATCAATTAGTTCATCGATATAAGCTTCGGGCGCGGTGTCTTCTTCCGGCCATAGGCTATCTAGCATGGAAGCATTTGTGCTATCCGCCCCTGAAAACTCCGTGGCATTGATACTTTCTGCTTCGGCAACAGCTTGGTTTATCGCTCCCAAACTTAAATCACCCGTTGAATCTTGATCTGCTGTCGAGCTGATGTTATCCATCATGGGGTCAGCTGAAGTATTTGCACTCGTACTTGTAAAGTCGATTGCGCTGATACTTTCTAATTCGGCAGTCGCTTGGTAATAATTGTTCTGTTTGGCTAACGATTTATTCAGGTTTGGTTCGACAGTCTTATCGCTAAGCGCAGCTTCGCTAGTGCTTTCGGACTCGGCAAGGGCGATTATCCGAGCACTTTCTAGAATGGCTTGCGCGGCCAGAATATTGGAAAATAATGTGATGGCAATAGTTGCTGCGCAAATATTAGCGGTTTTAAAAGAGTATTCTGAGGGGGTGACGATCCGTTCAAGTGAAAATTCTTCACCAGCGCATAGCAATATTGCTTTAATATGTCGCTCGAACACCGTAATCCGTAACAAATTTCTGTCGAGTTATACTCAATGAAATCAAACAATCTTTTAAACATCATAATCTTAGAATAACTATCTAGAAATTTTATTGAAATAATATGGGTAAGTTCAAAGAGTTTGTAATTCACCAATGTTTGGATTGGCTATCGCAAGAAGAAGATGTTGCTTTGGTCACCCTGGTGGCGACGTTGGGCAGTTCGCCGAGACGAGTAGGTAGCCAAATTGCAGTTTCCGGCGCAGGTGATTCTGTCGGAAGTATCAGTGGTGGCTGCGCTGAGTCGGCTATTGTTGAATTGGCGCTAGAAGCAATCGGTAAACAAGAAAATAATTTGATTCGGTTTGGCGAGGACTCGCCCTATTTGGATATTAGGCTACCGTGCGGATCAAGTATTGACGTGTTCTTTGAGGTTGGTCTTGGACATGACGATTTCACCCAGATTTTAGATAAAATGGCTATACGAAGCCCTGCCTATATGGCTTTTAATCTCCAAGATAGAACGTCTCAGTTAGTGGAGCAGATTGTAGATGCAGACTATTTACACACTTATCATCCGACGACGCAAATTGTCGTTGCTGGCAACGGTCCAATTGTTCCGGCCCTAGTTGGTTTATGTGATTTATTGGAGTTCGATGTGTTGGTCTGTAGTTCAGAACCCGAGACTCTTGGTCAAATCGAGACCGCAGCGTCCACCCGCAATCTAGTTAAACCTGGCCCACTGGAGGGTGTTGAGTACGATAGATATACCGGTTTGTGTTCAGTATTTCACGATCATGAATGGGAGTCTGAGCTTATTAAACAGGCACTCGATGGTGGTGCTTTTTATGTGGGTGCCTTGGGTAGTCAACGTACTCATGAGCTACGTAAGCTTGAGTTGGCGGATTTAGGCTTGAACCCAGTAGCAATCGAGTCTATTCGAGCTCCCATTGGTATTAATTTGGCGGCTAATGGGCCACATGAAATTGCTGTCGCGATTGCCGCGGAGTTGATAGAAAGCAGAAATCGAATAAAGAATGAGTATTGAATTTGTAGTTCTTGCCGCGGGAAGCGCAACCCGGATGGAAGGTGCGAGTAAACTTAGTCAGCAGATCGGCGATCGAAATATTGTTGGGAGTGTAATCCAAAACCTTCAAGACGCAGGTGCGGGCAAAATTACAGTGATTTATGGTGACCGTTGGGGCTTGGACGATCTTCAACTACCTAAACATGTAATTGCGCTTCGCAATGCAAATTCTGAGGCTGGTATGGGTGGTTCTATTGCATTGGCAGTTGCTAATTTATCTCCTGATACTGAACGTGTGCTCGTTGCATTAGGTGATATGCCTCTGGTGAAGCCCGAAACGTTGAGCTTGCTGATCCTTAAAAGCGCATCTGGGCATGCCAATATTTGGGCACCAACCTTTCAAGGCAAACGTGGTAACCCAGTAATATTT
>DNHK01000438.1 GCA_003485905.1 Gammaproteobacteria bacterium
GATTGCAACTGTTCAAAAGTTCCGGCGTATTCGACCCAGTAACCCGGTGGAATATTGACTTGTTGTTCGATAGCTAGTTGGACGTCATTTACGAAAGAACCTAGGTCTCGACCACGAACATTAGAGGTGACAACTACCCGTCGCTTGCCATTTTCGCGGGGCACTTGATTGTAGCCAATCACTAATTGGAGATCTGCGACCTCGCGCAATGGAACATATCCGCCATCGCTTAGTGGTACAGGAATGCTGCCCAATTGATCGGGGTCTGAGCGTAACTGTTCGGGCAGTCGAACTACGATATCTGCGCGGCGGTCGCCTTCATAAAACTGTCCTGTAACAACGCCTCCAATTGCCATCGCGACTACGTCCTGTAAATCAACGATTGTTAAGCCATGCCGTGCTAGCGCTTCTCGTTTTGGTTCTACTGTCATGACTGGTAACCCTGTGGCCTGTTCCACCGCAAGGTCGGCAGCGTTTGGAACGCTAGCAATAGCTTGCTCAACCTCGTTGCCAAGGCGAATGAGCTCATCAAAATTATCACCAAATATCTTTACCGCGAGCTCAGACCGTACGCCAGCAATCAGTTCATTAAAACGCATTTGGATAGGCTGCAGAAATTCGTAGCGGTTTCCTGGAACAGGCGTTACGAGTGATTCTAAATCAGCAACAATTGTGGTTTTTAGCTTGTTCGGGTTAGGCCACTCGTCACGCGGTTTAAGGATAATAAAATTATCCGCAACACTTGGTGGCATAGGGTCAGTGGCTACCTCGGCACTACCGATTTTGGTAAACACTCGCTCGACTTCGGGCATCTCCATTATTTTGGCTTCCAATTGCTCTTGCAGCTCGATGGCTTGTGTCAGCGACGTACCTGGAATGCGCAGCGCGTGCATGGCGATATCACCTTCATCGAGGTTTGGAATAAATTCAGTACCTAGACGGGTCGCATATAATCCAGTAATAATCACCAGCAAGGAGGCTAGAATTACGGTTAGCCATTGAAATCGCAATGCCGCAGAGAGTGCGGGCCGGTAAGCTTTGCGTGCGCCATCCAAAATTCGATTAGGTTTCTCGTGAACTGGTTTTTTGAATAAAATCGCTACGCCGGCTGGCACGAATGTCACGGACAGTATCATCGCGCTGATCAATGCGATAACCACAGTCGTTGCCATTGGGTGAAACATTTTTCCTTCTACACCCGTTAGCGCAAAAATCGGTATGTAAACAGCGGTAATAATGCAAACACCAAAAAGGGCAGGACGTATCACTTCACGCGTAGCATCGAGTACGACAGCGAGCCGTTCATTTAATGCCTGCCTGCCGTTTTGGCCGGACTGACTGAGTCGTCGCAGGCAATTCTCGACAATAATTACAGCACCATCCACGATAAGGCCGAAATCAAGTGCCCCGAGGCTCATCAGGTTTGCGCTAACGCCATTGTGCACCATGCCAGTGATAGTCATCAACATTGCAAGTGGAATAACCGCAGCCGTTAGCAAGGCGGCCCGTATGTTGCCTAGCAAAAGAAGTAGAACGACGATAACCAATAGTGCACCTTCTATAAGGTTTTTCTGTACCGTAACTAGCGTTTTGTCTACTAACTCCGTGCGGTTGTAAACAGCGGTTGCTGAAATACCCGGCGGTAAACTCGGGCCAATTTCTACAAGTTTTTCTGCAATCGCATTTGCAACCACGCGGCTATTTTCGCCGATTAACATGAACACAGTGCTCATGACGACTTCGTGCCCATTTTGGGTTGATGCTCCTGCGCGTAATTCCTTTCCTAACCCGACACTTGCTACATCTGAAATTCGTACGGGAACCCCATTTTCCGAGCGAACGACAAGTTGTTCTAAATCTTCGAGTCCGCTTGCCTGCCCGGGTACACGCATCAGCCATTGTGCGCCGTTAACCTCAATAAACCCGGCACCGCGATTACTGTTGTTTGCACGTAACGTATTGATAACGTCTTTAAAAGATAAGCCAAAAGACAACAGTTTTGTCGGATCTACCGCTATCAAAATTTCTTTCTTATATCCTCCGACCGGATTGACCTCAACGACTCCAGGAACACGCAGTAATTGCGGTCGCACAATCCAGTCATGAGCTGAACGTAAATCGGTTGGCGTGATGACGGACCCATCTGAATTTAGAGCGCCCGGTTCAGCATCCACTGTGAACATGAAAATTTCACCTAACCCTGTGGTGATCGGGCCGAGTCCTGGTTCAATATTCGGAGGTAAATTTGCTTTCGCTGCTCCTAGTCGTTCGGTAACCAGCTGGCGGGCAAAATATATGTCCGTACCTTCTTCAAAAACAATTGTGACCTGTGATTGGCCGTAGCGTGATATTGAACGCGTGCTTTCGAGACGAGGCAGGCCAGCCATCGCATTCTCCAGTGGAAAACTTATCCGCTGCTCAACCTCAAGGGGTGTATAGCCGGGCGATGGTGTATTGATTACTACTTGAACGTTGGTGATGTCCGGGACTGCGTCAATGGGTAATCTAGAAAAGTTCCAGATACCCAACCCCGCAAAAAGGCAGACAAGGACTATTACCAGCGCGCTACGGGAGATCGATAATTTTAGAATTTTTTCGAGCATGATTTATCTCTCACTCAGTGGTCGTGTGCGGCGCCGGATTTTTCGATATCAGCTTTGATCACGTAACTATTCTCCGTCACGTACACAGTGCCAGGTTCCAGACCACCAAGTACTTCGACCCATTCACCGGCCTGTCTCCCCAGTTCCAACATCCTCACCTCGTACTCCTCACCCACTTGCGCGTAGACGACTGTGAAATCGCGAAAGCTTTGCAGCCCACTTCTTTTGACCGCTAGTGGTACGGTGTTTTCCGCAACCTTGATTGTGGCCGTGACGTAGGTGCCGGGCATCAATAGCCCGTCTTCATTGTTGAGCGTGGTTCTGGCCATCACCGATTGGTTGGTCTCCGTGAGTACATTGATATTTGAAATGGTACTTTCGATTGAGGCTCCTCCCGCTGCGGGAGAAACACTCACGGCTGCACCGATATTTACCTGAGATCGATTGCTGGGAAATACCGCAAGATCGGCCCACACTGACGAAACATCGACTATGGTGAACAAACGCCGTCCACCGGTTTGTTCATCTGCATGCGCTGCTTGCTCGGTGATAACGCCAGCAATTGGCGCGGTTATTGAGTATGCACGAAGGCTGTCGTTGCTTTCTATGGTTGCCAAGGTATCACCTTTTTGCACCGACTCTCCGAGCGATACATTGACCGTTTGGATTTCTCCCTCAAAACGCGCGCTGACTTCCCGGACAAGCTGTTCATTGGGTAAAATATGTCCGTAAACGCTAACGGTCTCTTCGATAAGGGCCGGTCCAGCGATCATTGTTTCGATGCCAAACGCTGCTGCTGTCTGTTGGTCAATTCTGGTGCGGCCTTCCAGGTTTTCGTATTCCCAACGGTAATTCTTACCGCCGTAAGTCGCTTCAATCGATACTACAAATGAATGCGGCTCATACACGAGAGCATCCCCCCGCAGGAAGTCACCTTGGGGGAGGAAGCCAATGTCGTCAACTAGATCGCCCAATCGAGTCAACATCACGCGAAGATCGACGCTGTTTGGATCTAACAATTGACCTGCGCTGGTCGCCCACGCGCGGAACTCGGGTGGCACTCCTGTCTCGTATATTGCTAGCTCGAGGCTAAAATCACCATCAGATAGCAATTGGCCATTGTGAGGACCTCTTGCTAGAGTCTCTTCTGCTGCTGAAATTTGTAGATTATTATTTCCACATGCAGCGAGCGTTGCGACAAGTATTAGTGTCCATAAAAAGCGTTTAAATATAGTCATAGTTAACCTCACTGAATGGGTGCCGGGAGCGCAAAGCGCTCACCGGTTAGACGTTCAATTTCAATAACAATACGATGCGCATCGACGCTTGCCTCAAGCAAGTCGTTATTTGCTTTCAACAATTCGGCTTGCACCAAACTCCACTCCAAGTAGCTGTATCGTCCGAGTTCGTAGGCTCTTTGGGTATCTGCCAGTGCGCTTTCGAGACGAGGTACTACGTCTTCGCTTAGTCGCTTGTTGAGATGCAAGCTATGCAGAAACTCTTGGTATAGCACGTACAACGAAGTCTCAACGCGAATACGTGCTGCGTTAGTTTCTGCCTCGGTGCTGGAAAGATTGGCGCGCGCTTCTGAAATTTGTCCCTGATTTCGATTTCGCACTGTCAGCGGAATCGAAATTCCACCAACCAGAGCTATATCGTTCGTGTCGCCAAATCGGCGTAGCCCTGTATAGACTCGCCAGTTTGGTTTGGCTCTTGCCTGCACAAGCTCAAGCTCAGTTTCGTACAGTCTTTGTTGCGACATAAATCGAGCCAATTCAGGGTTCCTCTTTACGTTAACCAGTAGCGTTTCAAATGTTTCAGCAACCGGTAGCAAACTTAGATCGCCGTTGACTGAATTAAAGTCTGGTTGAGTTTGTCCCCACTGTGCGGCGAGTCGTCGATACGCAGACAAGAGCTCATGTTCGTAGTCTTCTTCAACTAATTCAGTTCGTGCTAACTCGGCTTCCGCTCGGGCGAGATCGGCTTCCGGAGCGCGACCGGCGGCGACCCTAACTCCGACGGCCGCGACTGTATTTTGTGCCTGGCTTACGGCTTCCGCACTGTTTATTAACCGACCCTGATAAGCCAAACAGATAAGGAATAGACGTGCCGTTTGGGCTGCAACATCAAGTCGCATAATTTCGGCATCAACCGTTCTGAGTGAGACGTTGGCATTTGCTGCTTCGATACGGCGTTGCCGCTTGCCCCTTTCTAGCATCCAAGCAAGTGTAATAGTTGTTTGCGCACGCTCCACACCACTAAATTCATCAGTTCCAAGCGCATCCTCGATCACCACAGAAAGTTCTGGATTGGGCGCAAGGCCAGCTTGTTGCAACATGCCTTCAGCGGCTTCAATCTGATAGCCAAGAACTGACAACTCCGGATTCTTTGCGACCGTCCTAGCAATCGCTTCAGATAAATCAATTGCTACTTGATTCTCCGGTGGTTCATTTTGCGCATGAACGGGTAAACATATAATTGATAAGCACAGACCTATGCCTAAGCTGTGCATAATTCGACAGGACATAAAACGACCTCATATCAATATTGCTTCCTTATGGATAGCAATACACGAGCTGAAATTCGCACCAGAACCTGGTGCTTGAGTGAGTCTAAAGACTCAAGAGGCGTGGATTATGGGGTGGCGCGCGAAGTTGAGGCCACCGATGTTCGCGGTGACGGTCAGCCTGGGAATGCAGGTAAATTGAAGAATAATTATAGATCGACTTGGTGGCAACGAACAAATTGAACCCAGCCAAAATGGAAAAATCCAAAACTTTTGATGCGCCGAGAGCCAGATCAAAGATAAAAACGTCTTTATCAGCGGTATAGTCGTGGTCATCAAGATGGTTTTGGTCATCTGGAGTGTCATCATCAAGATTGCTAAAATCGTGTAAATGGATGCCTTTAGGTGTTCCATCGTAACCATGCTCATCGACATGAGTATGAAGCCCGCTCATTTGGAAGCCCAACAAGCAAACGCAGGCTATCAGCGAGATA
>DNHK01000254.1 GCA_003485905.1 Gammaproteobacteria bacterium
TGGATAAATGTAAATTTTACCCCGACCCCAAACATCTATAGATATTTTCCCAACGCCAAAAACGCTTACGATCTAATCGCCGCCATAAAGCCCGCTCATGATGTGCTTAAGTGATTGACGGTCGGTTGTCTCAGTCATTAAGTCTTTGAGGGCGGTCTTGGCCTCAGGTAAGCGAGCCGCTTGCTTGCTGATTGCCTCTACAGCGGCTCTTCTAACAACTAGGGCCTCACTAGCGGAGGTCTTCGCTTGGAGTTGGACAACCTCTGTTACTGTGAGGTTGCTTTCGCCGAGGCTCGCGATAACGCTACTCAAGACCTCGGGTCTGCTTTCCCTTTGCAAGCTATCCGTCAGTAGACCTTTTGCAGTATCGCTTTTAATCTGCCCTAAGGAATTTGCGGCTCTTGCACTTAATGCGGACGATTCGGAACTCAAGAAGTCACCAAGTACTCGGGCGCTATCCTGAGAGCCCGCGTTACCCAAGGCGGTCATTGCGACCATGAGCCTTCTTTCCTCACCCCCAGTATTCAAGCGGTCGATGAGTAAGGACTCCAGCACGCTATCCTCGGTTTCTCGCGCAATGATGCCCAGCACCATCAGTGTCGAGTCGGCTAATTGCTGATCGCTAGGGTTCAGGTTTGAAAGGGCGCTAAAGTCAAGCAGTGCTGCCCTCGCTTCAGGCTCAAGTGCATCCTGTGTGTACTTAAGGCCCATGATACCGCCGAACCGTGTCTTAGTTTCAAAAAGGTCATCGGCAATGACCTCAGTTAACAATTGGCGGGCTTTTTGGCTATTGGCTAATCCAATTTGAAGCAGTAATTCTTCCTCAAAATCTTGGGAAAAACCGTTGGCCCCAAGCTCTTGTTTTATCGCTAACAGAAATTCGTCGTTATTAAACAGCAGGGCGCGAAGCGAATCCGTATCAATATCTGCTGAATCTAAGGCGCTAAGCTGTTTAAGGAATTGATCAGAACTTGCCAAGGGCTGACGTTTCTCGGGCGGATAAATCGTAGTGATATCGATGGGCACCCAGCGCCGAGGATCATGGTCAAGCGTCGCGAGCCTCAGATCAGTAGGAATTACCGCATCTTTAATGGGTTGAAGAAGGGTAGTTTGATCGGTAAGAAAAGCCATGTCTCCGGTCATGTAGACAGAGACCTTTGACCTGCCTTCAAAATCCTTCATAGCACATCTCAGCTCAATGATCTTTGCTATATCTTCCTTGATTTCGGCAGATTCAATGAGCCCGTTTCCTTGAGCACCACCGTAGCTCTGGTAGCGCTCTCTGTTTCTGATGACCTGACCCAATGTGGGACTTTCGTAGCGCACTAGTACTGAGCCAACGCTATCTGCCTCCGCTACTATGCGCGATTCCCCGGGCGAGAGGAGTGCGCTAGGAAGGCTGTGTAAAATCTGATAGATGGCGAGGAGACTATCACTGTCACCTGCCTTGAGCTTGGCATTGATAATCTGAGACAGCCAGGCGCCGCTTTTACGATTAATCTGGATCGCAAATGGTACCGAATAGAATAGTGGCGCGATGGCGTCTTCCCCGTTTGTCATGGAGGTGCCAACGAGCTGAAAACCCAGCCAATAACTATCAGGTTCGGCGAGCAGCTCCCTGCTGAAAAGAAGTGCGTCGAGGGCAATGTCAGTCCGACTGATGCTGCCATCTTGAGAGGCCAAGACTTGAGTTTGCGTGCGCAGGGTGCCGGCAGAAATGCACATCTCCTGGGAAGCCTGAGCTAATCCAGCTGTTCCC
Source organism: Gammaproteobacteria bacterium (assembly GCA_003485905.1). Lineage (GTDB taxonomy): Bacteria > Pseudomonadota > Gammaproteobacteria > Arenicellales > Arenicellaceae > UBA10349. Next base: position 1,760 of record DNHK01000254.1, read on the forward strand.
GAACTCATCAAGATGACGCCTAGCGCTAGCCTGAAAAGCTGTAGGCTATTCACCTTTAAACCGGCCTAAGCTAGCGCTCTTGAGGTACTTTATCATTATCGTGATCTCTAAAAGCTCACCGTTCGACTTTCGTTCACCAAATCCCAACTTTTATCAAATAGGGCTCCAGTGTTGTAGAGGGTGAGTGTCTTCGTTTTCTTCTTCACCTTGCAGCAGAACTTATATTTCGGGTATTTGGCAAAGAGATAAAATCTCCCTTGTATCGCTTTTATTTGATTCTGGGCTAAGGCGTTCAAGGTCACATGTCGGTTAAGAATATCGCTGAGGTCAGCTTCGCCAGAAACTCGAAAGGTTTGCTGGAGGAGCAGAAGATCAGCGCCAATGCCGCCTGACGCAAAACCGACGTCCACACCCCCTGTTGCATAGGCATTGAGCGAAGCGTAGAACAGATCTCCGTAGCCGCTAATCACGGGGCCGTTGAGGGCCAAGCCCGCCCCAAAGCCCACCGATCCTGAAGCGCCTGCTTTAATAGTAATCGGAATTGGGCCTGCAAAAAATCTTGCTGTGGCGAAGGTTTTTCGTTCTGTCCACTGAAGGCCCCAATCGCGAGAGATGTCTGCAGACGCGCTATCGCCTTCGTCAATCACCACATCCCCGAAAACTCTTACAAATGCTTGGTAGCTTGCGCTTGGATAGAGTAAATCGGCTTCAGCTGTGCCAAAAGCTTTCGCAAGCTCTATTGCCTTGCCGAGGGCGTAAGCATTGACCTCAGCACCGTTGTATATTTGTCCTTTCCCAGCGAACCCATCAACGCTGTTACTGGATGAGAATGAGATTCCTACACCAAACTTCCCTTTATCACCATAGACTTGGCTGAAAGACCGCTCGAAACTAAATTTTGCTGCCTCAGTATCTACAGATTCAAGCAGATCATTGTGCGACAGCGCAGTTAGCGGCGTCGATAGCCCCGCAAGTGACTTCAAAGGCATATTGAGTCTGCTGTTAGCCTGGAAGGCAGTTTGTGCAGTAGCAGCAACTGCGTCGGCATCCGGTGCATCTCCCGGCGTGAAAAAGCGGAAAGGCACCTCAAGCTCAAAACTGTTGTTCGCGAGGTTCTCATCTTGCGCGCCTGAAGTTTGCTGAATGCGGAACCTGAAGGTAGCGACATTTTCGATCGAAGCGGCGTCGTAGGCAGCAAACAGCGCATCGCGCTGAGCTGGAGAAAGGCGAATATCCCACGGTACATAGTGTACCTCGTTTGGCGAAGGTACATCATAGGGGACCTCGTTAACCCATTCGTCGTTCTCCCCCTTCCACATGAGCGCGGCTGTTTCCACGCCATCGACTATGACGTCGACCTGAATAATCGCACTCATGGAATCTGCACCTAATTTTTTGACGTCTATATGGCCTACGGCGTTAGATTCCCGAGGATCGTCTTCTATGAGAACGACGTTTGAGGCTGTCATCCCGTCAGAGAAATTGCTTGATGGGGTTTCCAGCAGAATGAAGCCCTCGCCGACCTCTGCGTTTTCAATGCTAAGGTCGTTAATAAAGCTATCTGTGATAGTGATCACTCTGGTGGTGGGGTGATTAAAGTTTTTGTTAAAGCCTCGAGAAAGGTTGTCTTGCAAATCAACGTCATTAGTGACGTTAGCTTGAGGATCTACCATAGCGATGATGACGTAATCTTGATCGCCGATCAGGTTATTTGGGATGACCAGATCGGCCTGATAACTGGCTAGCCCCGGGGCAATGGATTCGACTACAAAGTCGCCCATTTCTTCCGCGGTGGTTTCCGCCCCAGCTAGCAATAGATCAAGCTCGCTCACCGGGACCATCTGGAAATCGACGATAACATTATCTGCGCTGATTTCTGTGGAGCTGATGGAAAAGCCAATGCTAATGGGCTCACCTTTAAGGTAGACCGACTTCTCCGTGTGTGCAATCGATGCTAGGGCAATGGTTGGGGGGCCTGGCTCTGGCAGAGTTGGCGCTTCGGGTGAGGAGTAATTTTTTTCACAGCCAGCGAGTAGTGCGGCAACAACAACAAGCAAGATTGGTGTGGTGATGGCTTTCATAAATATCTTCCCACGTATCTCTCAATACAAGATTATGAATCTGTCTTGGAACAGGCAATTGAGCGACCCGAAGGACAGGTTTTATTCTTTAGGTCGACGCAGGCTTTGCTTTTTAGTTCGAGGTAGGCTTTGCTTTGCAACGACCATTCAATCTAGTTCACGGTTGAACTTCAGTCAACAGAATTCTCATGTCTATGGGCGACTTGTCTAACGGTGGCAATAAGATCGTGTAAGTAGTGGCGTTAACTTGGAATAGGTCTTACCAGGCTAGATCTGCCAGGGGTACGTTTGTGACACGCATATGCGGCTTTGGTTTTTATCAATCAGACAGGCGCTAAAAAGTCGAGGGCCGCCAAAGTTGAGACCCGGTTAGCTGCAGGTTCTGCAGTTAAGTGGCGCAAAGAGCGTTATTATAGGACAGTGGTGATAACTAAAGTTCGAACGTACATAAGATTGAGGCGATAAGGAATAATAAAAAGAATGTAAAACAGGGATGTACGGGTATCAGTGGCGGAAGAGGCATCCG
>DNHK01000214.1 GCA_003485905.1 Gammaproteobacteria bacterium
ACGCGCATCTGAAGCTGGTGATTACACCACGGGCGCAGGCGTTCAGCATGCTACAGCAGAGCTTAAACAGTGGTTTGTGATGGTCAAAGATAGCCAAAATCGGTTTACCGAGAACCCGTTATGGGGCGACGGTTGGGGTTGGGCGTTGTTTAAACCCGATAATCCGGCTGCCAATGTTGCCACCGATTACAAAGCCGATTGCATGGGTTGTCATATTCCAGCCAAAGATAACGACTGGATCTACACAGAGGCGTACCCAATTTTAGGCGAATAGGGTGGAATAGTGTGGAATGGGACTAATAGTTAGTTCTAACTAGCCAAAGATATACCGGCATTATTTAGGTCAATGACGATCTAAATAATGCCCATCTGTTTTAACACCGCCAAACCAAAGCTAACCGTGATCACGGAAGCAATGGTGCTAACGACAACAATGCTGGCCGCGAGCTTTGCATTGCCGCCCATGTTTTGCACCATGATATAGCTGGCCGCTGCGGTGGGTGAGCCCACCATCAAGAACAAGATCCCTAAATCCATTCCCTGAATCCCCCACAGGTAGGCAGAATAGGTAAGGGTTGCTGGAACTACGATCAGTTTTGCGAACACCGCCATTAACGACACCGAGCTAGAATTTTTAAGTTCACTTATCGACAGTGCTGACCCGATGCTAATCAAGGCCAATGGCAATGTCATACGCGCCACGTACTCTCCAGATGTTCTAACCACGTCAGGAATGGGTATCGATAACAGATTAAATAAAATGCCGATAACCAGCGACCCTATTAGCGGGTTTTTCAGAATGCCAATGAGTACGTTGGATATTTTGACGCGCTCTGAGCTGAGATTTGCACTAAGGGTGTACACGCTCAATAGGTTGTACAAAATGGTCAATACCGACATCAGTATAGACGCTTTAGCGAGGCCGGGTTCTCCGTAGGCATTAAAGCAAAAGGCCAACCCCACAATGGCAAGGTTGCTGCGGAATGTACCTTGAATAAATACGCCTCGGTCCTGCGGCTCCTTAACCAATAGCGGGCACAGGAGAGAAGCGGCAGCAAAAACAACTAAACTGACGCACACCGCAAATACCAGATATGGCCCGTCAACCACAGAGCGAAGATCAGTGTTGATCATGCTCATAAACAGCATGGTGGGCATGGCGATCATATATACCAGTCGCGAAGCGGCCAGGGTGAAGGCTTCATCAATCACCTGGAATCTTTTAAGCGACAGGCCTAAAAATACCAGCGCAAAAATTGGGCCGGTCACGCCAAACGCAAAACCTAGCAGGCTAATAAAATCACTGAACATATTTTGCTGTATTTAGGGTTTAGCGCCTACAGAGCGAACGGACTTGGTCAGCAGCTAGTTGATTAGTTGATTGATTTAGCGTCTGCTAGCTTAGCTTCTAACATGGATAGCTTCTCGTGATAAAGGTGGTTGATCTCGGCGGCAGTATTATTCTCCATCGCCTTTTCGAGCATGCTTTTTGCCTTTACCAAATCTCCTTGGTAGTTATACACCTTGGCCAAACCTAAGTAGCCATATTGCAGGTACGGTGCCAATTCAATCGACTTTTTATAGTATTTTATCGCCTCCGGATACTCTCCCATTTCTAAAGCACCATCTGCGATGTTTATCCATGGGTACGGGCTCAAATCTACATACTTGTCGATCTCTTTTTGAATGTCGGCTGCTTCTTCGGTGCGCCCTTGCTGGCTGAGTAAAATCTGGTAATTCTTGAGTAAACCCAGCTTGTCATTTGTGACCTCTAAGCCATAACGATATATTTCCTCGGCCTTTACCTGCTCGCCAACACGTTTATAAACCAGCGCCATTGAGTTGATCCCCGCGGCATATTTAGGGGCGAAGTCCAGAGCTCTTAGGGTGTACCAATAGGCGTTTTTATAGTCTTGCTCCTGAATATAATCGGTCGCTATATTCAGGTAGTACATCGATATAAATTCCGCCTCGCTAATGTTCCCTAAAAACCGATTTATTCCAGATGGGAAATAATCCACGATAGTGCCCGTCAATCCTATTGTCGGAATGGCATTTGGCTGGTAGGGCCGCATTAACTTGGTCCGAACATGTACCCCTTTCACGATAACGTCGTCTTTTTGCTCAAAAACAGGCGACGAGTCTATTAACTGATAATTGATCTTTACGCCTGCAGCCTGGGCTAACGCAGTGGTTAATATCGCCAGAGACATGCAATTGCCTTCGCCTAAATCAAGCGATTCACTGGCAACCAGTGTTGCTGGCATATAACTAAAATCAAACGTGGAATGCTGCAGGTATGCTGCTACACGCGAATTAGGTAAGACTTCTTCAAAAACTGGATCATTAAAATAAGCTAAAAAATCGGTCTCTTGCTGAGCTGTAAGTACAAACAACTGCTCTGGCTCTAGCATCTTGGGCGATGCGCCAAACACATCCAACTTAGGGTATGAAATTTTAGGTTGCGGTGGCTCTGCTTCAACCACGACCACCGCTTGCTGTGTACATGCGGATAGCAAGCACACACAAAGTATCAGCGTGTATGTCGCTCGCAACTTGCTTTTGGCCAACAACGCTAGAGCCTCAAAAGAAGTCTTTGCGTCAAAATTAGGCTTGTTCAAAGTATTCAACGTCATAATAGATCAGATAGTACCATCGTCACCTGATGAAAAAAGGGGCCACTACTGATTAAGGCATAGTCGAGATAGATGCCTTAATTCAAATTGAAGGGGTGTTAAAAAAGGACAATATTTGAAACGAAACAGATAACCATTGTTACAGTTTTAGTTATAAAGCCCTTCATAATCAGCCTGAATTTATACACTGCATTTTAATCGATGCTTCTTAATTGAAAAGGACGTATTCGCCTGCTCTTATCTACTTTACTAAACTCATTATGGCCAGGTCATTTATGTTTCTGATCATTTGCCGTAGCTTTAACCAAAATAGGCTCAGTCCATTTAAAATCATGTCGAATTTGTTTTATTTGAACAGACAAAACACTCAGCGCGCCGCAGCGCTTGTTCTTGCCCTTGCAAGCACCTTTCTGCTGGTTACACCGTCCCTTGCTCAAGAGGTGCTCGAGATTAACGATCGCTCTGGCCGGGATAAGGTCATCCAAATGGTTAAGACCGATACCCCGCCGATTATCGACGGCATCATGGACGATGTTTGGTATACAGGAGCGGTAGTCGACGACTTTCATCAGGTAGCGCCGTTCGAGTACACCGAACCTTCTGAAGAAACTATCGTTTACGTACTCTACGGCGAGAATGCCATTTATGTAGGCGCTCGGATGATTTATAAGAATCCCGACGATATTATGGCCTATACAATGATTCAGGGCGGTAACTTCCGTTACGACGATAAGTTTCGGTTGTATCTCAATCCCTTTAATGACGGTCGTAACGGTTATACCTTTGAGATTAACCCCCATGGGATGCGCGCTGAGGCAATATTTGAAGGTGTCGACGGACTAAACCGGGATTGGACCGGTATTTGGTTCTCCGGTGCCCAGCGCAATGAAGAGGGCTGGTTTGCCGAAATGGCGATACCTTACGAGACGTTATCATTTGACCCCAATGCCAGCAGCTGGGGAATCTCGTTTCAGCGCGGAGTAGAGAGCAACACTGAAGATATCGGTTGGACCTCGTTTAACCGTAATACCAACCCAAGCAACTTTGGCACGGCCGTGGGCATGCAAGGTATGAAGCAGGGCATTGGTCTGGATATCATCCCCGCAATAAACGTGACCAATCGCCGAAGCTACGACCCTGAAACTACTCAGACTGAGTTCGAACCGTCGTTGAATCTATTTTATAAGTTCAATCCCAACCTGACGGGCGCGGCGACATTTAATACCGACTTCTCCGCTACCGATGTCGATAACCGACAGGTACAGCTAACCCGGTTTGATTTGTTCTTTCCGGAGCAACGCAGGTTCTTCCTGCAAGAGGCTGATATTTTTGAATTCGGTGGATTAAACCGCAATGGCAAGCCATTTTTCTCACGCAGAATAGGTATCGGCCCTGGTGGGCAGAACCTGAATTTGGATGCCGGTGGTAAGCTTACCGGCCGAATAGGGCGATGGAATGTCGGCGCACTGGCAGTAAAGCAGGCTGGCAATGCCGATATATTGGGTGATTTACCCCAAGGCTCACGGGTAATCAGTGACAGCGATTTGTTCGTCGGGCGTGCCTCGGCAAATGTCTTTGAGCAATCCACGATTGGTGCCATTGTGACCCACGGCAACCCGACAGCCGACGACAGTAATACGTTGGTCGGTTTAGATTTTAATTACCTGAACAACCTCTCGTTTGACGGTATTACCATTCAAGGGCAGGCCTGGTATCAAAAATCTGATACTGATGGTTTGGAGGGCGATGATGAGGCATTTGGAGCAAACATTTCATCGCCAAACACTGATGGGTTTAGCGGTGGTTTGGAATACCGACAATTGGGCAAAAATTACTTTCCAGCCCTGGGGTTTGCAAACCGGGTTGGTATTAAGCAAGCCCAAGCCGAACTAGGGCACACCTACCGTTTTTCTCAGGGGACTTTATTACGCTCTGTGGCAAATAATCTAGAGTTCACGACCATTTCAGGTACTGATGGTAACCTCCAGACTGAAGAGTTTGAGTTGGAGTTTGCCCAAGTAGAAAATCAAAAGGGTGACCAGGCAGTTCTACTGTTTAATGATATTCGTGAGGTTCTGATCGAACCATTTGAGATCGCCGATGGAGTCACTATTCCGGTGGGTGACTACTCGTTTCAGCGTTATGGAATAGAACTGGAATCAGGCGGACAGCGGCGGCTACTGGTCATGCTAGGTCTTCAAGATGGCGAGTTTTACGGCGGAAATCGTAAGACGGTAGAATTAAAATTGGATTGGCGCCCAAGTCCACGCTTTACCGGCGTGCTGGAGTACGAATTTAATGACATCGATCTGCCACAAGGCAACTTTAATACGCACCTGGTGCGGCTGCGCACCAATATTGCCTTTACCCCCGAATGGGCCTGGATATCTACTGTTCAATACGACAATCAGTCCGAGTTACTTAGCGTCAACAGCCGTTTGCAATGGATCCCAAGGGCGGGTTCAGAGTTTTACGTCATTTATAACGGCGGTTGGCGTGAAAGCATCGAGCGCAACAGCAGCTTCGATCAGCTTGGCCAGTCAGCGACCATGAAGGTAGGCCATACCTTCCGTTTTTAACCAATTCAAGTGGAACGATAGCGCGGGAGTGAGGGTTTTGCTGTGAAATATAGGTGTTTAATCAGTGCTGCCGCACTGCTACTGTTTTCAGCAGCCACGCCAGCCCATCATAGCGATTCAGGTTTTGACTTCGCACAGGTCGTTGCGTTTCAGGGCACGGTGGTTGAGTTTGAGTGGACCAATCCACATGTATATTTGACCGTGGCAGATGAGAGTGGTGCAGAATGGTTGATAGAGACTGACCCTACACCGGTTATGACGCGCAGTGGCTGGACGCGAGATTCGTTTTTACCCGGTGACAGCGTCGCCGTGCGAGCTAGCCCAGACCGCAAATCCGATGCTAAGCATGGATTACTTATATCGGTCGAGGGGTCAGACGGTATTTCCATGGCCTCGTGGAACACGACCAGTCAGGACACCCATGAAGGGCCTGTTGCCAGCGCAACCAGCCTAAACGGTGTATGGCAGGGTGAGCGCTCTTCGTTAAAGAATTTTGTTATATCGCTATCGACCCATCCGTTAACGCCAAAAGGGCAAACCGCGCGGGCCGGGTACGATCAAACATTGAACCCGACACTACAATGCATTAC
>DNHK01000394.1 GCA_003485905.1 Gammaproteobacteria bacterium
AAGTCCTGTTTTAAGTCAATAACAATAAATCTGCATTCCATCCGAATGGGTTGATAGGCGAGATATCCATGTATCCCTTGATTTCGGCGAATTGGGTGTTTATTCTTCTTATACTTTCAGAAAGGAGATAATGATGATCAAAACTAGAATTCCAGCCATTCTCGCAGGTCTGTGCGGCATCGTGGCGTATGCGTTTGGAGCAATTGCAGCGGCGCAGGTGATCGAGGGTCAGGCTGTCGATGCGGATGGCGCCCCTCAGTACATCGTCGATCCATTTTGGCCCAAACCCCTGCCGAATCAGTGGAGCATGCAGCAGGTCACGGGTATGTACATCGATCAGCAAGATCATATCTGGTTTATCAACCGCGGCAGAGCGACATTGCCTATCGAACTATCGGCGGAACTTGGGCCGGGATCGGCGCTTTGTTGCGTCCGCGGCCCGGAGATCATCGAACTGGATCAGGAAGGCAATGTTCTCAATGCGTGGGGAGGCCCGGGGTACCATCCGTTGTGGCCGACTTATCTGCAGACGGTCATTCACGATTCTGAGGGTAACGTTTGGATTTCTGGCGAAGCGGCTCAGGACAGCATCCTGAAGTTCACTCGCGATGGCGAGTTTCTCTGGGACTTCGGCCGCAGACCGCCGAAGCTAGGTACCGACGCCGACCTCCGCACGCGTGACCCACAGGAGAACAACCAGAACGTCGACGAGATTGTAAATGCGGGTCGCTTTCAGCTCGACGAAGTCGATGACGAGATTTACATCATCGATCAGAAGCGTGTCACAGTTTATGATGCCTCGACCGGCGAGTTCAAGCGCGGCTGGGGCGGGCACGGGATGCCGTTGAGCGAAATCAGCAACGAGCCAATTCCCGGATACGAATGGACGGGTGGACCACCTCCCGAAGAGGAACAGTTTGCGCCAACTCTGCACTTTATCGAGATCTCGGCAGACCGGCGCGTCTACGTAGGCGAGCGTGGTCAGAATCGGATACAGGTCTTCACCACGGAAGGGGAGTGGTTGCAGGACATGTACGTCTCGCCGAACACGCCTGCGCAACGAGGTAATTGTGCAGGAATGCGCGAATCTTCTCCTTCTCCGATGCCGACTGGAATGTTCTATTCCTCGATCTGCGGCAGTATGTACAAGATGGTGATTTCTAAAGATCCGCAGCAGAAATATCTGTTTGTCGCGGATGCACACAACGACGTCGTTTGGATCGTCGAACGGGAGAGTGGTGAGACGCTGGGCCACTTCGGCCGTAACGGCCGCCAGGCCGGGCAGTTCCACTTCGCCAATGCGATCGGCACGGACTCATTCGGCAATATCTACGTCGGCGAAGTCGATAACGCCAAGCGCATTCAGAAGTTCGCGCCGGTTATGTCGGACAGCCCGTAAGCTTCGGGCGTAGTCCGAAGCGCAGGATGCGCTGAGGCCAAGTAGAACATTGCCAGGATCTAATTTTGAAAAGCCCCGCCTTAGAGCGGGGTTTTTTAATATATGGTGTTGCAGTTTTCTAGTTGAATATGGCTAACCCCGTGTGACAAATGCGTCTGGAACGTATTTGAACATTCCGCAACGCGGATTGCCCGCAGGGCGAGTATCAGGATGATACGAGTACACGTGCGTCTGGAACGTATTTGAATATTCCGCAACGCGGATTGCCCGCAGGGCGAGTATCAGGATGATACGAGTACACGTGGGTCTGGAACGTATTTGAACAAGCCGCACCGCGGATTGCCCGCAGGGCGAGTATCAGGATGATACGAGTACATGTCAGTACCGAACTTATTGGGGGCAGGTCTGGGCAGGGGGTTCCCTCTGGTCTTCAAAGCCAGTGCCTCGTTGAGCACGAGCGGGGGTTCGATTCCCATCCACTTCCGCCATTTCTTGCTGACTGCTTCGCCTGGCGCTATCGATCTCTATATCAGCCCTTCGAAAAACTCCTTCATGCGGACCCGGGTGGCTTGATCCGGCATCCGGCCATAGCCGGCGCCCAGATTATCGAGGATATGCCCCGTACTTTTCGTTTCTACCGCCGTGCAGGTTACCGAAGGATGGGAGAGCACATACTTAAGAGAAAATTGCGCCCAGGATTCACAGTCGAACTCTGCCGCCCATTCAGGTAAGTCCCGGCCCGCGGTTAAGCTGAAGTAGGCTCCGTCTTCGGCAGTCTTGAATGCTTCGATGGTAATGACGCCGGTCCCCATATCAGCAGCCAGAAGCAGAATTCGTTCCTCAATTGACGGTCGATACATGGAATACGATGGCATGATGAAGTCCGGATTGTAATTCACCATGAAATTCTCCAGCACTTCGTTAGGAATCTGGTCGCTGGCTTCACTCACGCCGATATAACGAACTTTGCCTTCCGCTTTGGCTTCTTGAAGGACTGGCCAGGTGTTCTCTAGATCTCTCAGGTTGTGCAGCAACATCAGATCAATCTGTTCTCTGCCCAGGTTTTCGATTGTGGAGTTGAGGTGACGGGTAGCGTCCTCCCGTCCATTGACCGTTATCTTACCAATAAGAAACAACTCATTGTGGAGGTTCAGCTCCTGGAGAATGGTGCCCAGGACGGGTAGCGCAACTTCCGCGGGCGCTTCCTCGGCAGCGATTGCAGCGGCCAGCACGTCAACGTCTTCTGCCGTTTCTGGAGGAATCGGTCTAAAAAATGCCGGAGTGTCTATCAGACGCCCACCAGCTTCGTACATAGCTCGCACCAGCTCACTAGCGTCGTTGTTGTTTCCACCCGCTGGCGTAGTGTAGAAAAAATCCGGTGAGCCCAGTCCAACCAGAGGCAATCTTTCGTCCGTGCCAGGTATAACTCTCGATTGCAGCCCTTCCTGCGCGAACGAGCGGAGCGGTATGGTACCTAATGCGGTTACTGCTGCAGAACGTGTAAGAAAGTCTCTGCGACTGATTGAATCGTAACGCTTCATAGATAGTCCTTAATAGTGTTTACGGGGCACTCTCGGTACGCGTGCTATGCTGACAGGTCACTTGGATAATAAGAAAAATAAACACGCTTTTCCCAAACTCAAGATGTATCAACCAGCCCAAAAATATCACAGGTGTTGGCGTCAGAGCACTATTGCACTCTGACCTCCATCTATTATTCGATAGTGGTCGCGCTGGTCGTTACCAGAAAATATCACAATCTTGTTATCTCTTTTAAGTTTAATTGATTCCATGAATTAAATTAATTCATCAGAACGAGCTCGTGGAGTACGCGGGCTTGTCAGCACATCTTGCAGAACTCTACTACCTGGCGGATTGTTACGGCAGCGTCTGGGGTACGGTACGTGATATCTACGTACAGGTTTTGATTTTAGAAAACTTCGCTTTAGTGCGGGGCTTTTTAATGATTATTATTGCAGTTTCCTATTCGAACACTGCCGATCTGAAGCTCAAACCCAAAAGTGTCTCATCGTATTTATCCTTATCAGCGGCGTATAAATTTTCTCACCGTTTCCGCCTGAACATCAGAACCGAAAATTTCCCCCAGGTCATTTACATAAATCCCGTGGGGCCCCGTCGTCCCAGTTTTACCAGGAGCCAACGGTGGTTCAGGGATGAACGCTGTGATTGTTCCATCTCTTGCATTTCCAATACGGATTCCGCGTTGGCCACCAGGATTATTTTCCTCAGTGGACAGATTGTCAGAAACATAGATCAGGTCATCGTCAGTAATATAAAGGCCACTTGGTCGACCAAATTGTCCCCACTCTTCTAGAAATTCTCCCTCTTGACTAAATATCTGAATCCGATTGTTGTCACGATCAGCAACAAATAATCTACCCTGTGAATCCATATCTAGATCGTGGGCTACGCTGAATTCACCAGCGGCCGAACCACTACCTCCCCAGCTCTTGATAAAATTTCCTTCGGGAGAAAATTTCAATATACGATTATTAGCATCAGCCTCATGGCCATCTGAAATAAAAATATCGCCACTTGGTGCGACCAATACATCAGTTGGAGCGCTAAAATGTCCCGGACCATCTCCAGATACACCGGCTTCTCCTAAAGTCATCAATACCTCGCCTTCAGAATTAAATTTGAATACCTGGTATCCCCGTTGGTCATCGCCACGAGCATCCGTTACCCAAATATACCCGTCCATATCAATATATATACCGTGCGGCCAGACAAACATTCCGTCACCTAAGCTTTTTATCCAGTGGCCAGTAGGATCGTATACATGGATTGGTGAAACGTCATCACGATCGAGACAACTATTAGCACCGCATCTTTCTGTTATCCAAAAATTCCCTTGAGCATCTTCGTATATACCACTAACAGACCCGAGTTCTCGGGAGGGTGGCGACTGAATCCATTCGGATAGCTCCACGTACGGGTTTTGCTGTGCACTCGCATACCCTGCGTGCAGGATAAGTAGGATAAAAGTAATAATATGTATAAGTTGATACTGATTTCTTATGGACATCCTAACTCCGTCAGACTAATTCGCTTTCTTGCGCTAGATTTTACTAACGTAAATTGTAGGTGAGTGGTTGCGTGTGGTGGATCTTGTAACCCGGAAGCGGTTACCTTTCGGTTTACCTTTCTATTTGAGCTAAATCACCGCCGCGTCGATCCTACGCTGAGGATCAAAAAATACTTACCAAGCGGTTAGATGTTATACGAACTGCTAAAAACGGCAAGCTATGCCGGCCGTAGCGCCAAAGCCAATATAGGCGCGACCTGGTTTCTAGTGTTTTAGTGCTACATTGTGTTACAGGGCTTTGCTCACTCAAAGCGCATGTGCTTGCTCTGAGAAAAAGTTCTGGTTGTAAGGTATCCCATCGATTAAAGCATTTGATATAAATTTCCTAAGCGTTGTTATCACATCTTCATACAGAAAAGCCCCGGCAATAACCGGGGCTTTGTAATTGAAAAAATGATGGAATTATAAATCTGCAGCCGGAGTATCTTTGATGGTTGGCCACAGAGCATTGGCAGATTGAATATTTTCTGCTTTCTCTTCTGACCAGGTTTCATATACGTTCAGGCTTTTATTGACATATAGCTTTCCATCGACAACTTCAAATGCCCTTCCGTCGATCTCTAACTTTTTACCAAATGTAGTACCGTAGGCACAGAAACCACCATACTGAGGTGCGTATTTAGCCGCATCTTTGTTGAATAACTCTCTATTTTTCTTAGAACTAAAATAGTAAATCGCGTCATTATGCACAGCGGTGTATTCCGCGCTACCTTTGACAGCCGAGTTTTCGGTGAAATAGGCGACAGCATCGTACCCATCTAAAATAACACCGTTATCATCTGTTTCTACATCGACACCCGCGAAGGCAAAGCTACTTACCAACAAAATTACTACCCCTATATAACTTGTTAAACTACTTCTTACGTTCATTTGATTGCTCCGAATTTGTATATTAGTGAAATTGAATTTAATAGCGGGTGAATTAGTCATCCCGATGACGTAATAATAGACCTCACAAATAATATACCTATGTCTGATCACCCTAGAGATATGTCAATTCGTCTATGAGTGCCATAAATAAACTTCTCATTGCGGTGAAAGTAGAAGCACATGTGTTTCACAACGGGCAATACTGTGGTCTATGGGCAGTAGACACCTCTGGCACACAGCATATGACATTTCATATGGTTTCCTACGGCATTTGCCATTTAACAATTGGAGAGGAGACAATCCTATTGAATGCTGGAGACGCGATTTTCTTCCCAACAGACGCTAGTCATCGGGCTAGCAACTCAAAGAGTAAGGGTGTTGCCGTAAATCAGGCGGTATCATTTCCGATGACAGAAGAGACTAAAAATGATTCAACAGGTCTTGTTTGTGGTCATTTTGTCCACCAACATCCCCTATTCGACAAGCTATTAATGCAGCTGCCTGATTATATTGTTATTCGCGGCGGAGCAGGGTCTTCGGCTTCAGCCGTTATCGATTTAATGCTCGCTGAATCTAGGCAAGCCGATCAAAGTACTAATATGCTTCTAAACAGACTTTCAGATTGTCTGCTATACATATTGCTTAGGGATCATGTCGATACCGAAAGTGGCCTTTTCTCTGCTATGGCGCATCCTAGTTTGGGGGAATCGCTCACGCTTATCCACAGCAATCCTACCTATAAACTAACGTTAGATAAGCTTGCCAGTGCAGCCGCAATGTCACGTTCTGCATACGCTAGTTTATTTAAGCAAATGGTTGGCCTGTCTCCGGCGGACTATATTTTTCAGTGGCGTATGGCGCAGGCTCACCGTTGGTTAGCAGATGACGGGATCAGTACCTTAGATGCGGCTTTACGCTGTGGATATGAGTCTGAAGCTTCATTCTCAAAAGCTTTTAAGCGGGTACTTGGTGTCGGTCCAGGGGTGGCTAGGAATATGTACTCTAGAATTCAGTAAGTTTTGAACAGAACAGAATCCAACTTCCGGTATCACGGCCATCTAATTACTAAAGTCGTCTAAAGCATCGTATATACCAGCTAACTAGAAAATATTGTCTAGTTTTAATGAGTTACGTAGAAATATTAGATTCGCTATAAATATGCAAATGTTTTGGGTTATGGTAATCTAACCTATTAAATCAATTGGATTCACCCAATAACGTATGTATTTTAGTAAATTACCCATATATCTCTTTGTTATGTTTTTGTGTGCCGGTTGTGACTATATTTCAGATGTCGCGTCTGGTGGCGGGCAAGAGGGAGTTGATAGCGCTATATCGCTTGCAGATATCAAAGAAGTATTAGAGGCCACCAAAGGCCCAGATGATCCAGATGAAATTACAAATTTGGAAACTGCAGGGACCTTGCAGGGTTCTGCGCACTCTGCTGCTGTCAATTCTATTGTTGCGCAAGTCAACGAGCGAATTAACTCGCAACCTAAGATATTGAATATCGTTGACGACTGGGGTAGCACCTGCCCATTGCAAAATAGCGAGTTTTGCGGAGGCTATGGCACTGCATTGGTGC
>DNHK01000114.1 GCA_003485905.1 Gammaproteobacteria bacterium
TCAAATAGAACGCGAACAACGCCACCACAGCGGTAACTCCTGCTGCTATCATTCCAGCAGGTTTTAGAAACGACGTAATACCCATGCCAGCACTAGCTAACACCGCCATTTCATTATCTCGATACCATCTAGCGAGCACCATCAATAGCGCGATATAGAACATCAATGGGATCATCACATCCAGATAAGCCGTCATTTTTAACGCCACCAGAGTTAGCACTGCATCTACTGGAATCAACCCTTCAGCCGCCTGGCTAAGAAACCCCATCATCCTTAAAACCAAAAATATGGTAATGATGACGATGGTTACTGCGATGGCAGTAGTCACCACCTCACGAATAAATGCGCGATTTATAATCATTTAAAGAAGCGGTACGGTGGCCTAGCTCGATCAGGGGTTAACGGAAACAATTTGGCCGCGCAGTGTATAAATATTATTTCCATTTAACTAATAGGTCACTCTCAGAACGCGCTAGTTTAGGTATACTTCGGATCAATATAGCGTGGGTTATAACCCGGTCTAAGTCCAAATAAACTATAAACCTGATTGTAGAAAGTTAGCATAGGGTCATAGCCAAGTCATTACTCTAAAAAGCACTCACCACTTGCGAATCAATACACAGCATAAATCTGTCGGAGCCTCATGAAAACCACTGTTAGCCTAATCGAAAAAACCCCAACTCCAGCAGCATGCCATATTATCTTCTTGAATTCTGACAAAACACTCAGCGCGGAAGCTAAAGATTTTGACAAAAAGCTTAATGGCACTCTCTCGACATTACACAAAAATGGTAGCTTGACCAATAAAATCGGGCGTTCAACTGTTATTCCCGCAATAGGCAGTCAAAATACTCGACTGGTAGTGGTCTACGCAGGAAAAAATTCAAATACCAGCATTGCCGAATTTCGTAAACTAGCAACATCTATTGCTAGCAAACTATCAAGCTCATCGATCGACTCAGCAAATATTTCCCTCGCGGGTGTCTCTAGTTGCGGATTAGGCTTCGAAACTCTCAGTCGACATATGATTGAAGCGATTGGTGATGCTCGTTACCGTGTTATTCAACAGCCGAGCCCGGTAGACAAGCAAGCCAAAGGAAAAGCTCTCAACGTTCGATTTCTTGTCAACACTAAAGAACAAGCAAAACAAACCAACTTAGGATGCAAAAGCGGGCTAGCTATTAGTAACGGTAAGGATCTGGCAAGAAACTTGGGCGATCTTCCTGGCAACATCTGCACCCCAAGCTACCTTGCCAAACAAGCACGCGCGCTAGGTCGTGATAACGACCTGAAGGTTGACGTACTTTCAGAAGCGGAGATGAAAAAGCTAGGAATGGACTCATTGCTGTCGGTCAGTCGAGGGAGTAGACAACCAGCTAAGCTGATAGTAATGCATTACAGGGGGGCTAAATCAAAGACGGAGCAGCCGCATATTCTAGTTGGCAAGGGCCTAACATTTGACGCTGGGGGCATTTCTATAAAACCTTCTGCAGGTATGGATGAAATGAAATATGACATGTGCGGTGCTGCTAGCGTATTTGGCGCAATGCAGGCTGTCGCTGAGATGAAACTAGGCATAAACTTAATCGGCATAGTACCAAGTTCAGAAAATCTTCCAGACGGGGATGCAAATAAACCCGGAGATATTGTAAAGAGCATGTCAGGTCAGACCATCGAGATATTAAATACCGATGCCGAGGGTCGTCTTATCTTGTGTGACGCGTTAACGTACAGCAAGCGTTTCAAACCCAAAACAGTAATTGATATTGCCACCCTGACTGGCGCTGTTATTGTCGCGCTAGGCTCCCATGCAAGTGGCGTGATGGGTAATGATCAAGATTTGATAAACAACATTATTTCAGCGGGCGAAACAAGTCAGGATCGAGCGTGGCAGCTGCCTTTATGGGATGACTACCAAAAGCAATTGGACAGCAATTTTGCCGATATCGCTAACGTAGGCGGACGTGCGGCGGGTACTATAACCGCAGGCTGTTTTTTATCACGCTTTACTGAAGATCTAACCTGGGCCCACCTAGATATAGCGGGGACCGCATGGCGGAGCGGAGGTAAACAGAAAGGAGCAACGGGCCGGGCTGTGCCAATACTGACCCAATATTTGATCGACCGAGCTAACTAGGTCACGATGACCGAGCAAGTCGATTTTTATTTGCTGGAAGCGCCGGTATCAAATGGGAAGCTCAAGCTAGCTTGCCGATTGACCAATAAACTCGCAAATTTGAAAAAACGAATCGCACTGGTTTGCGAGAGTGCCCAACAAATTGAAAAACTCGATTCCTTACTTTGGCAGTTTAGCGATACCTCCTTTATTCCTCACCAGATCGTTGACAAGTACAATAATATCGATCAACAACGGTATAGGGTCTATCTATTTAAAACTGAACATTTGATGCAAGCAGAAAATGAAGGACTTGATGTCATTATAAATATCAGCAGTGACATACTGCCAGATACTCCGCAAATATCACGAAGGGCAGAACTGGTTGAATGTGATGAGGTAGATAAACAAGCCGCCAGAATTCGATACAAACATTATCGTGACAATGGCATCAACACAAATATGCACTCAATAACTCTATAAACTATACTCCTACAGCAACGGGTAGTCTTAAAACACCATCAAGAAGCTTCAATCAGAAGTATGTAAATATGAGCGCTGAAGAAAAATCCTCAAATAAATTGCAAGATCATTTGCTCACGCTTCAGAGATTGCTGGAGCAATCTGAGCTTTCAACAGAATTGGACAGTGAAATTGAAGAGGAAATGCTTATACAAATTGAGGCGCTGTCGGACTCTATTGAACAGCCTTCAATCTACACTATTGATGATTCCAACATTTCTACTAGCGTCGAGAGCGCGAACGAACCGGCAACAGTCGATCGAGATCTTCCCATTCTCATGGACAAAATTGAGATTGAAACAGATAAGACGTCCGAAAAAAGCGTTACCACTGGTCGTAGGAAACACACCGGCCCACAACGCGGGTATGAAACATCAAACGATTTAGCAAATAACATTCTTGATGCCTTAGCTGAGATAGACCCCTATATCACTTTGCCAATTAAAGGTAGCCAGGACTACGAAAAGCTTTCAGCTGCGCTAGCAAAACGCCTAGAGAAGGGGTTTAATAAACCTAAGTAAAAAATTGCACATCGCCAATTCTAAACTTTTAGCCCCAACTCAAATCGTGCTGGCTAAATGGTAAATCCCGAAATCGTTTACCAGTAATCTGAAATATTGCATCGCTAATCCCTGACTGAACCGAAGTAGCCCTATCATGCCCCATACCTCGCATCCAATGTTCCGTTTTAAAAAACTGGATATTAATTTCTGGAGGATCCTCCTTAATGCGCGAGATTGAGAACTGGTCAAAATTATTCTCTACTATCCGTCCTTCAACGACCGTATTTGCCTGGTGCATCGCGTCGTTATAAAACCAAATAATTTGTCCTTCAATTTGTTTTTTCACTGACAGAGGGTTAATTAAGCTAAAACCCTGATCCAGGGCAACATCGACCCGCTCGAGTCTAACCTGCCCTTCCTTACTGATTGAAACGGTATGCACCATCGCGCTTATAGTTGCCGTTCCTTTTGCCTCAACCCCTTTCTCCTCAAGCGCAATGGCACGTGCTGTACCTAAGGGTAATGGCGTGCCCCAGTCTGACATCTCTGCGGCCAAATCTAACGCCCGAATCATATCGTCTCTATGTGGAAGATCAGTTCGAGATATCAATTCACGCCGATAGAGATACGGATCCTTCCC
>DNHK01000194.1:0-135 GCA_003485905.1 Gammaproteobacteria bacterium
ATAGCAACCAAGGGAATCTTGTTCAACATCCGCCTCAGCATTATTGCTCCCTAAAATCGACCCTAACAAAGGTTTCGCTTACCGAACGCCCGCCACATTGGTGCCTGGCTGACTAGCCGATTGACTTATGTCCAA
>DNHK01000194.1:204-1213 GCA_003485905.1 Gammaproteobacteria bacterium
GCCATGAAGAACATGCGCCAGCGGTTGATTAAAATAGTCGCGTCAGTTGGATCGTCACTATTTTCAAAAACCTCGCGAACCCGATCGATGTGCTCGTCCATAAGATCCAGCCAAGCCCTAGAAGTCTTTGCATAGTGCTCTCCATTCACCGCCCAGCGATCTTGAAGCGAAAGAGGAGACTTTATTTGGGTCGGCAGATCCCAACTAGGCATCAACCCGCCCGTAAAAAAGTGCCGCGCCATCCAGTCTGCCTCGCCGTCATCTTGAAAGAAGTAGGGCATGTTTTTGTGGCAAAAAATGTGAAACCAGAGTTTGCCGGTCGGCCTTAGCCACGTTGAGATGCGTTCAAATAACGTTTCATAATTACGCATATGTTCAAACATCTCGATGGAGAGCACCCTGTCAAAGGTCTCGTCTGTTGCAAAATCGTTCATATCGCAAGTGACGACATTTATGTTCTTGATGCCTTGTTCAGCTGCTTTTCGATCAATGTAGGTTTTTTGCGTCGTAGAATTACTGACCGCTGTCACCTTTGCCTGTGGGTAGTGCTTTCCTAACCAAAGCGTTAAAGATCCCCAACCGCAACCGAGTTCCAGAATCTGCATGCCATCTTCTATCTCAGCGCGCTCACAGCTGACGGAGAGCATGCTCTCCTCGGCAATCGACAGATTATTTACATTCGCGTCGAATAAACAGCAGCTGTATTTTTTGTGCTCGCCGAGCGTGAAGTCATAAAACTCAGTTGGCACTTCGTAATGCTGCTCGTTTGCGTCGTCCGTGTTAAGGGCAAGTGGACTAGCCGCCATCGACTTGAGTAATTCCTCCAGCCGACCTTCTGTGCTGAAATTTCTTCTTTCTTTTTCAAGTCTTTGGCCCAGTATGCGGCGGATGCCGAATCGCGTCAGAACATCTGGCACATAGCCTTTTTCAACTAGATCGATAATACCCATGCTAGACCCTATTTCGCGTAAGTCGGTTTTGTGAATTCTGCCTGAACGCAACCGATGGA
>DNHK01000194.1:1302-2479 GCA_003485905.1 Gammaproteobacteria bacterium
CGCCATTTGCGCATTGTGGTTGCATAGTGCCCAGTGATGTCCTCGAGCGCTGTCATGCGCAAGTCGGTTTTATTAGTTGCAGTGTTAGTAAGCGCTGTCACCGAGGGTAAAGCACCACCGGGAAAGATGTAACGTTGAATGAAATCGACGTTACGCTTGGAGAATTCGTATTGTTGATCCGCAATTGTGATGGCTTGAATGAGCATTTTCCCCGCTGGCTTCAGCAATGAGGCACATTTCTCAAAGTAGTTGCCGAGGTAGGCAAGACCCACCGCTTCTATCATTTCGATCGAAACCAACTTGTCATATTGGCCGGTGAGGAGGCGATAATCTTTCTTAACAATTTCAATTCGGTCCTGCAGTCCTGCATCTTTAACCCTTTGACAGGCTAACTGATATTGCTCCTCACTGATTGTGGTTGTAGTAATTTTACAGTTGTAGTTTCTCGCGGCATGCAGCGCAAATGAGCCCCAGCCAGTACCAATTTCAACAACGTGATCCGATTCATTCAGTGCGAGTTTCTGACAAATCCGATCCAGCTTGGCGGTTGACGCTTGTTGCATTGTTGAGTCAGATTGCTCAAAAAAGCCGGAGGAGTATGTCATCGTCGGATCAAGAAAATTTTCAAAGAGCTTGTTTCCAAGATCATAGTGCGCAGATATGTTTTTCTTAGACCCATCAACCGAATCTCTATTCATCAGATGGAGTAGCTTATAAAGCGGCTTTTTATATGCAGCGTTACCTAGCCCGCGAAGTACGGAGGTGTTACGGAGTAGCACTTGAACAAGCAACGTAAGTTGATCGCAGGTCCACATGCCTTGCATGTACGCCTCTGAAGCACCGACCGCACCGCCAGCAGCGAGGGTGGTGTAAAACCGGTCGTCATGCACGTCCACGGTGGCTGCAGGTTCAGCGCTATTTCCGCATTGCAGCGTAAAATCGCCATCAATGAAGATAATATTGCCGTGCTCTAGATTACTGAAGTTGGCGTAAAACTTTTTCTTAATAAGCGTGATAAACCAGCCATCTTTGCGTCTAACTGATTCTGGTGGGTAATCAAGCGTGAGAGTTTTCATTCGCTGTGTTCCTGCCGTTTTATTTTATCCGGGTGACCGTAGAATGGTATTTTTTTCAGCCACAAAACAACGGCTTGAAAATAAATAGCGCTGATTGTGAG
>DNHK01000194.1:2586-2990 GCA_003485905.1 Gammaproteobacteria bacterium
GTCGGATTAAGAAACTCGGGACCCTCCAACAAATAAGCGTGGCGTTCGTCCCAAGGTGTATTGTGCACCTCTGCAAGGACATATTTGAGTTCTCTTGGCCCACCTTGTTCGGCGTGATAGCAATAAAAGAGGCTAATCGGGTTCATGCAATGGCCCAATCTTCTTGGCGTCGTCAGCAGATATGCAGAGCCATTAAATGCCTCACCACCGAGATCCTTGATAGTTTTCTTCACCTGCTCTGTGAGCGACAACTCGCCTGGAAGATAATCCTGACGTTTAAAACTGATCAGGTTGAAGCGTTCAGCGGACCAAAATGAGGATTGAGAGAAGACGGTTTCTATCTCCGAGAGTTCGAGAAACAGGTAATCCATCCGGTATTGGAATGTGTGGACATTCGGTTTGAA
>DNHK01000196.1 GCA_003485905.1 Gammaproteobacteria bacterium
AAGCTCTCTATCTATGTCGAGATATTGCAAATCATATTCGCGATCAAACTCTTCAGCTACTGCTACAGAAGGAACCCGAACCTGCCCTGCGCCTATATTTAGTGTTTGTAGCCAATTGTTCGGTCTATTTTCTTCTACGATAAACAACCCCTGCAAACCCATCATAATGTGCACCTGCGGTTGCACATGACAATGGTAAAACATGGTACCCGGCTGTCGTGGTTGCATATCGTAAGTTCGCGCACCACCAGGCAAAACTGGCTTCTCACTGGTTATCGGAACTCCATCATTACCTTCGCCATCTTCATCGACGAACGGATGATCCACACCGTGAAAATGAATTGTGTGCGGCATATAGTGGCTGTTTTCAAGCGTAATTTTGATTCTATCTCCCTGCTCAACACGTATTGCAGGGGATGGCACACGCAATATTGAACGTGCCTTTATTGATTCAAAGTTCTCTGTTGCCATGCCAAAAGTTTTTGGGACAAACACCCAAAAGCCCGGCTTTATACCAGGCGCGATAGAGTATTGAGTCGTAGGCTCATTCAGATCCGGTGAGCTACCATTGAGTTCAGCCACTTCCAGCCGAATATGTATCTCATCTGGATCTCCATCACCATCTAAATCGCGGCCCTTCTCTACAGCATCTGGCGTTAGCCCGCTATCCAGTAGAACTTGTTGAGAAACATTATTTGTTCCTCGTACAAAAGCTGCCACTGCACTTGGATTATCTGCCACGCAAGTAGGCGAAGAGCGAATGTCAACGCCAGCGATAGTTTGGGCCTCACGCCAAGCTCGAAAATCTTCCGGACAGGCGACTTCACTGACTCGCTGCGCCGTCGCCAGCGATTCAGGACGGGCACGATAGCTCTGTGCGCCAAACCAATCGCTAAACACTAACCGAATTGATTCGGGATACCACTGAGTTGGTAAACACACTAGTGCAAAAAGAATGGCAATTAGCAGCAATTTTATACGCATTTCTATTCCTGTGTAATTTTGGGTACGTAGTTACGAAATAAGTAATTGTCGGTTAAATCACCGGAGCTCAACTAGTGAGTAAAGTGCTTAAACCGAGTCCAGATATTAATTTAACTTGAAATTTTACGCTTTCGCGTACTTAACCAATAAACACCTTGAGCCAGCAGAACCAACACGATAAATAATGGAAGATAACCGTAATCATCGCCCCCCACTTGGAAAAAGAACACTGCGTGATAAGTCTTATCTTGTACGGGGTGCGAAGCGTTGACGATTCCTATGTAACCACCAGCCTCTTGAAAATGATACTCTACAGTAAGCACCCCATCTGCGCGTTTTACTGGCTCTTGATAAAAAACTGTATCGTTTTCGATATCTTCAAGCCCTGCAATATCCTCCCATTTAGCAAATATCCCAAAATTATGAGAGTCCTTTACTATACGAAAATCAACTGGCATTTCCTTTAAAAAGTCATGTAAATAATCTAAAACGAAA
This sequence comes from Gammaproteobacteria bacterium, assembly GCA_003485905.1. GTDB lineage: Bacteria > Pseudomonadota > Gammaproteobacteria > Arenicellales > Arenicellaceae > UBA10349. Next base: position 1,480 of record DNHK01000196.1, read on the forward strand.
ACGCTATTAGTAACATCAGGTATATCTTCACAAAACTCCTCTGATGCGCTTGTTTGAGTCTGATAGACGGTAAAATGAGCTTCCAGAAAACCTATACTCAGTTTACAAACGTCATCATCGAACGAAACGCCACCATGTGCAGCCACTTGCTGACCAACCGCTAGCAACAATATGCCGAATGAGAATATAAAGTTTCTTACTACCAACATGTGATTACAATCTAAAAAGTAGAGAAGCTATTCAATGCCGCGCGCTCTGGCGAGAAATAAAAATGGAATATATTGATCTCGCGATAGCAAAATTATTGGCTCTAACGGCCGCTGTAAACTTTGCTTGCGACTTCTACAGTCTAGTTTCTACTTTTCTGAACCCGAACCCCGACAAAAACAGATAGGGCAATTACAACTGCTAATAGTACAAAGGCAAGCGTTAAGGAATTATCACTCGTCAAGCCACGAACTACAAACCCCAAAGGAATCGCAGTAGCTAATAGAGTGTGAATTAGCTCAGGAATTTGCGCCTTAAACCGGGCTGATAAAACTCCAAACCCGTAGCCAAATCCCGCAACTATCGCAATAACCGCGAACGCGCCAAGTAGACCGTAAATAGTACCAAAAAACTCGACTAGCAAGCTAGCAGCAAGCCCAAAAAACATTGCTTGAATAAAAATCACCAACTGTTTGCCAAAAACGCTCACTTCCTTATTTGGCTCATTTCAATGATCGAATAAAACGATAGGATGCGGCCAGAATTCCAAATCCAACGTATAAACCAATTAAAGCTATTAGCATCAGCAGCATCAATTGAACGCTAACGACATTTTTGAACCCCAGATAAATTATCAAAACCGCTAGACTGGTAAAAACTAGAGCAAAGCCGACCACGATTTTTAAGTTTCTATTTTTAGGCTTTGGTTGCAATTTTCTCCAGTACTATTTGATTTCCTGCACCGATCAGTACAGAGGCATATTCAGAAAAATGGCCAGATAGGCAGATGCTGCAAGCGCCCAAAGGCCAAATCGCCCCCTTATTCTTCAGCATCAGTTTTTTTAAGTGGTCGACTTTTGTACATGATCGCAGCACCTATCGGATAGCAAAGATTTAACCAACTCCCCCACTGCAAAAAATGGTCCTCGGTCAAAAAGAAAAATCCGACAGGAAAAAACGATAAGAAAAACACTACAAACAGTCCCAAACTATGGCCTTTTATTGACACGATAATTGCCAGTATAGCCAGCAGGCTAAGTGCAAATGCACCGGACAAAGTGATACCTGAAAGCGACATCTCTGATGCAGGTGCCCACATTGCATAACACCACAATGCGAATACTGCAGCGCCTGACAGCACACCGATTGATTGCCCGATCATAAAAATTATATTGCGCAAATTATCATACCCATTTTATATATAGCCCGTAATATTTTAGGCTAAGTTTTTGCCAACACCAAAGCAATAGTCTAGCTACAAAGCTACTAACATAAGGCTAGAGGCTGTTTAAAAGCAATCTCACGCTGGTTACTTGCCCCAACGTTGCTAATTTACATGATGGATATGTAAAACGAAACTAACATAGATCTAATCAACGTAGCAATTATTCCTGCCAGCCACACTTGAAAAGACTTATCGATTTAAGCGATTTTCGATCAAATTTTCTACAACCGAAGGATCAGCCAGTGTTGAAGTGTCACCTAATTCATCATGCTCGCCGGTCGCAATTTTACGCAATATACGACGCATGATTTTTCCAGAACGTGTTTTCGGTAACCCGGGAGCCCATTGAATAAAATCTGGCGTTGCTATCGCGCCGATCTCTTGGCGAATTAGAGTCACAATGCCTTGTCGCAATTCATCCGAGGGATTCACACCAGAATTTGGCGTCACATAAATATAGATAGCCTGTCCTTTAATCGTATGAGGACATGCCACGACGGCGGCTTCAGCTACATCGTGATGCAGCACCACCGCACTTTCAATTTCCGCGGTCCCCAATCTATGTCCTGATACATTTAAAACGTCATCCATGCGACCAGTAATCCACAAATCGCCATCTCGATCGCGCATAGCTCCGTCTCCAGCAAAATAGTGCCCAGGAAAGGTCGAAAAGTAGGTCGCTACAAACCGATCATGATCTCTGTAAACCGTACGGCTTTGCCCCGGCCAACTGTCTAAGAGCACCAACCCACCTTCAGCCTCCCCCTCTAAACGTATTCCCTCTGCGCTCACTAAAGCTGGTTGCACACCAAAGAATGGCTGGACTGCTGATCCCGGTTTCAGGTCAGTAACGCCGGGTAAAGGTGTAATCATGATTCCACCAGTTTCAGTTTGCCACCAAGT
>DNHK01000413.1 GCA_003485905.1 Gammaproteobacteria bacterium
CGTTTTTGTCTTTAATAGCTTTTTTAGTACCCTTTGATTTTGAATCTTGCCTCGGTTTTGATTCTTTTTCAGGCGCGGGGTTTGATTTAGACTCAATTTCAAGGGCAGTGTTGACTGAATCTTCAGTTTCTAGCGTCGCTTTTGCGTCTGGCTCCTCTGTTACAGAACCGGATTCGTCGACTTCTGTCTCCAATAGCAGCAGTGGGGTCCGTGTTGAAATTCGATCACCTTGATGAGCAATAAACTCTGCGACCCGGCCGTCATATGGGGCAGGTAGTTCGTGAGTTTCAGAATCTTTTTGCACAATAAATATCGCATCGCCAGCATTTACCCTTTCGCCTTCGAGCACTTCGATACTAATGATTTCAGAGTTCCTGAAGCGTTCGTCATCGGGTGTTTCAATTTCGATAAATCTAAGCACTGTTCATTTATCCTTTGTTAAGACTCAAAATTACTATTCTATCTGATTGTCAGGGTGGATCTATAAAGTGGCTGGGTCAGCTCGTTCTGGGTCAATGCCGAGTTTCTTAATCGCCTTGGTTATAATCGCGGCATCGATTTCACCCTCATCACACAGAGCTTTAAGTGCGCCTATGACTATATTCGATGCGTTCACTTCAAAATGTTTTCGCAATTGCGCTCTTGAATCACTTCTTCCAAATCCGTCTGTCCCCAATACCAGCATTTGGTTCGGCACGTACTCACGTATTTGGTCTGCATATATTTTCATATAATCGGTTGCGGCTATGATTGGACCTTTAGCATCGCTTAAACACTGAGTGACATACGGAATTCTTGGATCACTTTCGGGATGCAGCATATTCCAGCGTTGAACTGACATTCCCTCTCGACGTAATTCGTTAAAACTTGTTGCACTCCAAATATTGGCAGCTACACCATATTCATTCTCTAGGATTTCAGCAGCCGCTATGCATTCTCTAAGAATCGTGCCACAACCCATTAGTTGAACTTCTGGTGCTTTACCATCGGTACGTTGACTATCTGATAGCTTATACAAGCCCTTGATAATGCCTTCTTCGGCGCCTTCTGGCATTGCAGGGTGGCTGTAGTTCTCGTTCATCACCGAGATGTAGTAGTAAATATTCTCCTGTTCCGCAAACATGCGACGCATCCCATCGTGAATAATAACCGCGAGTTCGTATGCAAATGTCGGATCGTAAGATACGCAATTGGGGATAGTAGATGCTAATAGGTGTGAATGGCCGTCTTGATGTTGCAAACCTTCGCCAGCTAAAGTAGTCCTACCAGCTGTGCCACCAAGCAAAAATCCACGGGCTTGCATATCGCCCGCGCACCAGGCCAAGTCACCAACTCGCTGAAATCCGAACATCGAATAGTAGATGTAAAACGGAATCATCTGTTCACCATTGTTGGTGTATGACGTGGCAGCCGCAATCCAGGAAGAGAATGCACCGGCTTCGTTAATCCCTTCTTCAAGGACCTGGCCTTTTTGATCCTCACGGTAATACATCAGTTGGTCGGAGTCTTCCGGCTCATATAGCTGGCCTACGGATGACCAAATACCTATTTGTCTAAAAAGGCCTTCCATCCCAAATGTACGCGCTTCATCTGGCACGATTGGCACAATACGATCACCAATATTTTTGTCTTTGACCAAACTCGTCAAGATTCTAACAAAGGCCATAGTGGTAGAAATTTCGCGATCGCCGGTGCCTTCAAGTTGTGTCTTAAAAGTTTCTAAAGGCGGTATTTCCAATGCGGTAGCTTCGCGGCGACGTGCAGGTAGAAATCCCCCTAGCTTATCGCGCTGTTGTTTCATGTACTTTATTTCGGGACTATCAGCTTCAGGTTTGTAGTAGGGAACCTCTTCAATATCGTCATCGCTAATAGGGATACAAAACTTATCCCTGAATCCTTTAAGTGACTCGATATCCATTTTTTTAGCTTGATGTGTAGTGTTCTGACCCTGGCCAGCATCGCCCATACCATATCCTTTAATGGTTTTTGCGAGAATAACGGTTGGCTGACCCTTATGATTTACAGCCTCATAATAGGCTGCAAACACTTTGTGGGGATCATGCCCGCCACGATTCAAACGCCAAATATCTTCATCGCTCATGCTGGCAACCATTTCTTTCAGCTCTGGGTGCTTACCAAAGAATTTCTCACGAACAAAGGCGCCATCTTTGGATTTATAGTTTTGATACTCGCCATCCACTGTCTCTTCCATAACTTTTTTCAAGATACCTTTTGTATCTTTAGCTAATAGTGGATCCCAGTAAGAGCCCCATACAACCTTAATAACGTTCCAGCCAGCACCTCGAAAGCTAGACTCCAGCTCTTGAATGATTTTACCGTTACCGCGAACCGGGCCATCGAGTCTTTGCAAATTGCAATTAATTACAAACACTAGATTGTCGAGCTTCTCTCGACCAGCTAAGCCAATCGCACCTAAAGACTCAGGTTCATCCATTTCACCATCGCCCATAAAAGCCCATACTTTTCGGTCTTGGGTAGGGAGTAGTTCTCGGTACATCATGTATTTGAGAAAGCGCGCCTGGTAAATGGCCATAATGGGGCCCAGCCCCATGGAGACTGTAGGGAATTGCCAGAAATCGGGCATTAACCAGGGGTGGGGGTAGGAGGAGAGGCCTCCGCCATCGACTTCCTGACGAAATTTGTCTAGTTGGTCTTCAGTCAGTCGATCGAGTAAAAATGCCCGTGAATAAATTCCCGGTGCCGAATGTCCTTGAACATAAATCAAGTCTCCACCGTGGTCTTTTTTAGGCGCACGCCAAAAGTGGTTGTAACCTACATCATAAAGGGTCGCAGCAGATGCGTAGCTTGCAATATGCCCCCCATATTCACTACTGACTTTATTTGCCCGCAAAACCATGGCCGCCGCATTCCATCGCACAATCGAGCGAATACGCCATTCCATGTCCTGGTCGCCGGGTATAGCCTGTTGACTGGGTGTGGGGATGGTGTTTATGTAGGCTGTTGTTAACTTGTAAGGAAGGCGTACGCCTGACTCTCTAGCTTTAGTTATTAATTGTTCAATAATAAAGTGGCCTCGTTCCGGGCCTTCTTCACGAATAACCGCGTCTAAGGCTTCTAACCATTCCCTAGTCTCCTGCTCATCTATATCGCTGTTTTCAACTAATTGTTGACTATCAGTGCTCATATTAAAAATCTCGTTTGCTGACTTCAGGTGCCCTTTAAATTATCCAAATAAAAGCTGCGGTTTTGATGCTACAGCGACTTGTTCTGCTGCGTGAGTATACCGATGAGAAACCCCCTAGGATTAGTTAATGATATTGTACCCTGTATGCGAACCATTCCCGGGCTCTGCTGGTGTAGAAGTGTATTGCTGGTATTAGGTAGTCACTCATTAGTATTGGATTATTTTTTAGGGCGGACTTAAGCTTATTTTTTACTAAACCTGGGAAATATTATTAGCGCTTTTGTCTATGCTGTCATATGAATAGATAAAATGTTCCACTAACCAATGCTGACCCCCGCTGCCTGTTTATCAGCATGGTAAGAAGAGCGAACCATTGGACCTGAAGCGACATTATTGAATCCAAGTTGTTCACCGTAAATTCGAAGCTCATCAAATTCATCTGGGTGTACATATCGGTCAATAGCGAGATGATTGAGACTTGGCTGTAGGTACTGGCCAAGAGTGATCATGTCGCAATCATGTTCTTTAAGATCACGTAAGACTTGTTTTATCTGATCGGTAGTTTCCCCTACGCCCAGCATCAAGCCTGATTTAGTTTGAATGTCAGGGTGAAGAGCCTTAAATTTTTTGATTAAGTTGAGGGACCATTTGTAGTCAGATCCTGGCCGAACTTTTTGGTAAAGTTCGGGTACGGTTTCCAGGTTATGGTTGAATACGTCAGGTGGGGATTTATGCATAATTTCAAGTGCAATATCCATACGCCCGCGAAAGTCAGGTACTAATATTTCGATGGTTGTTTGCGGTGATTCTCTGCGAATCGCTTGAATGCATTCAACAAAATGGCCGGCACCGCCATCACGCAGGTCATCCCGATCAACTGATGTGACCACAACATATTTAAGGTCCATTTGCTGGATGGTACTTGCTAGGTGTTTCGGCTCGTCTTTATCCAACCCTAATGGTCGACCATGAGCGACATCACAAAATGGGCAGCGACGAGTACAGATGTCTCCCATAATCATAAATGTTGCCGTTCCATGACCAAAACATTCAGGCAAATTAGGACACGAAGCCTCTTCGCAAACGGTATGTAAACGGTTTTCACGTAATGCTGCTTTAAGCTTCTCAACTTGGCCACCGGAGGGCAGTCTTACTCGAATCCATTCGGGTTTTTTCAACGGATTAATCGTGGGTTCGACCTTTATCGGGATGCGTGCGACCTTTTCCGCGCCACGGAGTTTTTCTCCTGGGGTCACTTTGTTCGGCCGTATTCGACTAGATGCTGTTGATCGCAATTGATCCATATTGGGATATTTTTAGTTCAAGGTTAAGGTAATTGTTTAGACGAAAACAAAAACAGCTAAATATTGGGCTACTGAGTGAAATTATACGATTGAATTGAATTGCTGTCGCTACTTTCGCGTCGATTGGTCACTAAAGATTGTGATTATTTATATTTCGTATATACGTTTTACTAGCTGGCGGCATCGCGTTCAAGTTGATGTTGTAGAACGGAGTTAAGATATTGTCCAGTGTGAGAATCTTTGTTCTGCGCGACATCTTCGGGAGTACCAAAAGCGATGATTGTTCCGCCGCCGTCACCACCTTCGGGTCCTAGGTCTATCACCCAATCTGCTGTTTTTATCACGTCCAGGTTATGTTCAATTACAATAACGGTATTCCCGTGATCGCGTAATCGATGTAGCACCATAAGCAGCTGCTCAATATCATGAAAATGCAGGCCCGTTGTAGGTTCGTCAAGAATATATATAGTTTTACCGGTATCACGTTTAGATAACTCTTTGGCTAGCTTAATTCGCTGAGCCTCGCCACCTGACAGGGTTGTTGCGCTTTGGCCAAGCTTTATATACCCCAAACCAACGTCCAACAGTGTATCTAATTTTTTCTTTATTGCCGGAATAGCATCGAAGAACTCAGCCGCGTCTTCTACGGTCATCGTGAGTATGTCGCGAATATTTTTACCCCGATAGCTGATTTCTAGTGTCTCGCGGTTGTAACGATCGCTTTTACAAACGTCGCAAGGTACGTATACATCGGGTAGAAAGTGCATTTCTACTTTGATTAGGCCGTCACCCTGGCAGGCTTCGCAGCGTCCACCTTTAACATTAAAAGAGAATCGGCCTGCTTTGTAACCCCGGGCACGAGCTTCTTGCGTTTGCGCAAGAAGCTCCCTTATCGGCGTAAACAATCCGGTGTAAGTTGCAGGGTTAGAGCGAGGCGTACGGCCTATAGGGCTTTGGTCGATGTCGACAACTTTATCAAAGTGTTCCAGTCCGGTGATGGCTGTGTGTGCTGCAGGCTCCAAGCGACTTCGGTTTAGATGAACTGCCAAAGCAGGGTATAAGGTGTTGTTAATCAGCGTTGATTTACCCGAGCCTGAGACTCCTGTAATACAGGTGAATAATCCGACAGGAATGCTGACATTTAAGTTTTTAAGGTTATTTCCAGTCGCGCCCAGAATATTCAATTGTTGTGCAGCCTTAGGTGGAATCCGTTTTGCTGGGATCTCAATTTTTCTTGCGCCAGTTAGAAAGTCCGCCGTTGCCGAGTCTTCGGCTGCTAAAACATCATCAATTGTGCCCGCAGCAACTATTTCTCCGCCATGAACTCCTGCACCTGGACCAATATCGACGAAATAGTCAGCACTGCGAATGGCATCTTCATCATGCTCGACGACGATAACCGTATTTCCAAGCTCACGTAGATGAAATAAGGTGTTTAGTAACCGGGCATTGTCGCGCTGATGTAAACCAATTGACGGTTCATCAAGAACGTACATTACCCCGACTAGACCTGCACCAATTTGAGATGCCAGACGAATACGCTGAGCTTCACCACCAGATAGACTGTCAGCCGCGCGTGCCAGACTTAGATAATTCAAACCAACATTAACCAAAAAACCAAGCCGATTCCCAACCTCACGAATGATTTTTTCTGCTATCTGAGCCCGCTTACCTGTGAGTTCCAGATTCTGAATAAAATCGAGTGAATCGCTAATAGATAAATTCGTAATGTGATGCAGGGGCGTTTTATTGATGAAGACATTTCGAGATTCAAGACGTAAACGGCTGCCATCACAGTCCGGGCAAGGCCGTGTGCTAATGTATTTGGCCAATTCATCACGCATATGACCAGAGTCGGTTTCGTGATAACGGCGTTCCATATTTTTGATAACGCCCTCAAATACATGTTTGCGGCGCATATTTCGCCGACCACGGCGAATGTAAAGAAACTCGATTTTGTCTTTTCCGCTGCCGTAGAGAATAACTTGCTGGTGTCGATCGTCTAGTTCGTCCCAAGGTTGGTCTATATCAAACCCGTAGTGCTCGGCTACCCCTTCTAGCATACTGAAGTAATACAAACTGCGACGATCCCACCCTCGAATAGCGCCTTGAGAGAGCGCGAGAGATTTATCGAAAATCAGACGTTCTGGATCGAAGTATTGATGTATGCCTAAACCATCACAAGTTTGGCAGGCACCCGACGGGTTATTAAAGGAGAATATGCGAGGTTCGAGTTCTGCAATGCTATAGCCACATTGCGGGCAGGCATATTTGGCCGAAAAGACTTTGCTATCGGCGTCTTCGCCGTCTTCGTCCAGTGTAAGGATACTTGCGACGCCATCAGATTGGGCTAAAGCTGTTTCGAGTGATTCCGCAATTCGTTGTTGGTGGCCCTCTTTAATTACCAACCTATCGACGACTAGTTCAATGTCGTGTTTATTGTTCTTTTCTAGTTCCGGTATAGACGAAAGTTCGTACATGGTGCCATCAACGCGCGCACGAACAAAACCTTGGGTATACAGTTCATCGAGTAATTGTCGGTGTTCACCTTTGCGACCTTGAACGATTGGCGAAAGTAATAGAGTTTTAGTGCCTTCTGGGAGCTCCATAATCAGGTCAACCATTTGGCTAACCGTTTGTGCTTCAAGCGTGGTGCCATGTTCTGGGCAACAAGGCTCACCGATTCTTGCGTAAAGTAATCGTAAGTAATCGTATATTTCGGTAATAGTACCAACGGTGGAACGGGGGTTATGCGAGGTTGCTTTTTGTTCTATGGATATGGCAGGGGATAGGCCTTCGATCATGTCGACATCTGGCTTTTCCATTAACGAAAGAAATTGCCGAGCG
>DNHK01000227.1 GCA_003485905.1 Gammaproteobacteria bacterium
TTCGGCCCATACACTTGCCCCCCATCTATGAAAAGTGCAAAACGTTTATCTTTAGCGGTAGATCCAGGTATCGGAAGCAAAAGCGAAGCGTTAGTTAATATACGGCTAGCTCCACCTAATGGATTAAAATTTGAATCTCTAGGACCCAAAGAGCGAATTTCATAACCGCGTACGGATGAGACGCCCCCAGCAAAGTAGTTTTTAAAGAACGGAAGGCCCTCGTCACCACCGTAGCTATCACCATAACCGAAATCGCCACTAACTTTAAAGACAAAGTCACGTATTAGCGGAACATACCACGAGGCCCTCGCATTCGCTTTGTAATACTCCAGCCCGCTACCAGGAGCGGCCACTTCCAAATTCAACGATAGGCTTAAACCTCTAGTCGCGTACAGCAAGCTGTCTCGAGTATCGTAAGCTAGTGCAGATGTTAATTTATAAACATTATTACTCGGGTTGGCATCAATAAAGTCAACTATTTCAGGTGGTGTGAATTGAGTAGACTCAAGGTCGATCTTATCGTACGAAACTCCTGCCGAAAACGACATAAACTCACTCAAAGGAAATAAATAATTCACACCGCCACCAAGCGTTTGAGTGATATACGCGGCAGTCTGCGCTGCAAACGAATCTATGCGTTGATAAACAAGGTTAAACCCACGAGATATGCCACTATCTGTCGCATAGGGGTTTGTATATTGCACATTGACCGATTGAATGATTGAAGATCGATCGGCTCCAAGGCTTAGCTGTTTACCCGAACCGAACAAATTCGCTTGGGTTACACTCGATTGCAGCAGTATGCCGTCACCATCCGAAAACCCAACACCTACTAGAAAACTCCCGGTACTTCGCTCGGTTAAGCTAACAATCAGATCGACTTGATCTGTGCTGCCGGGCACTGGCTCATTGTCAATTTCAACCACGTCAAAAAAGCCAAGACGCTGTAAGCGAATTTTTGATCGCTGCACCAAGGCTGGAGAATACCAACCACCTTCCAACTGGCGCAGCTCACGCCTAATAACCTCATCACGAGTCGTATTATTTCCAATAATTTCAATACGACGTACATAGACACGTCGCCCGGGATTGACGTTAATGGTAAACGAGACGGTATTACTGTCCTCATCAATTTCGGGCACGGGATTTATTTCAGCAAAAGAATACCCCTCCGCGGCCAAACGAGTTGTTAATAGTTCAACCGTACCGTCTACGAGCGCCCGCGAGTAGAGTTCTCCAGGAGCAATATAAACCAGCGGTAGCAATTCCTCTTCGGGAACAATCAACCGCCCTGTAAGTTTAAATTGGGAAATTCGGTACTGCTCTCCTTCTACAACATTTATGGTCAAATAAATGTTTTCACGGTCCGGTGTTATCGATACTTGCGTTGAATCGATACGAAAATTCAAAAAACCCTGGTCTTGATAAAAACTTGTTAGAGTCTCAAGGTCGGACGATACAGTTTCCTTTGAATACTGATTCTTTTTAGAGAAGAAATTAAGCAGTGAAGAAGTCTTTGATTCAAACTCATCCAATAACTCTTTATCGCTAAAGCTCTCGTTCCCAACAATCGAAATCTTTTTAATCGTCGCGGTATCGCCTTCGCGTACATTTATTTTGACCGCAACACGATTACGCGCCAAATCCTGAACATCGGTTTCCACCTCTGCTGCATATTTCCCACGAGATAGATATTGATTTTTAAGTTCCTGTACAACCTGGTCAAGCACGGTAGGGTTAAACACCCTTCCTTCAATGAACTCAGCTTGGCTCATAGCGTCCCTTAACGCATCATCCTCGATACCTTTATTACCAGTAAATTCGATCGAGAAAATAGTTGGAAACTCGTCAACTTGCACAACTAGTGTTCGACCCGCCCTAGACAACCTTACATCCCTAAAAAAACCAGTTTGAAACAAAGCCCGAATAGACTCTGCTGAAGCAGCCTCTTCGAATTCGTCACCGACTTTTACCGGCAAATAGTTAAATACAGTACCGGCAGATATGCGCTGCAACCCCTCGACGCGTATATCAGAAATAACAAACGATTCGATAGTTTGAGCCTGCACACTTGTTACGGCCATGCATAATAAGAAAACCGCATTACGTACTAATTTTTTACACGGCATACATTCTCCAACCAAGTAATTCACTCATAAGATCTCCTGAGCCGTGAATAGTTAGTAAATCCCTTAAACAAAACATTCACAAACCCTACCCAATCAACCGAAATATATCATTATAAAAAGCTAGGCACATTAACCCAAGCAACAGCACTAATCCAAATTGCTGCCCTACGGCCATTACACGCTCGGACACCGGCTTGCGCGTAATCGCCTCGCCAATATAAAACAGCAAATGCCCACCATCTAACATCGGTATTGGCAGTAAATTCAATACACCCAAGCTTATACTAATAATTGCCAAAAACGATATAAACGGCTGCAACCCAATTTGTGCTGTTTGCCCTGCGTACTGCGCGATCGTAATCGGACCACTTATATTTTTTGGCGACACTTCGAGCACAAGCATTTTACCGAGCATACGCAGCGTTAACACAGACATCAGCCATGTTTCGTCTATACCGTTTAACACTGCCATTGGAAGGTTGTCACGTGCTAATACGCGTCGGTTCTCTGGAATATCTACAAACTCAGGCGCAACCCCGACCCGGCCGAACATACGACCACCCTCTGTAATCGTCTCTGGGGTGACATTTAATTCGAGCTGCACATCGTCGCGCTCGACCAGGATTCTCAATTCATCTCCTGGACGATCAATCACCGCGACAACAAATTCAGCCCAATCAATGATAGTTTCACCATCGATTGATATCACTCGATCGAAAACTTGCATACCCCCCAGACTAGCGGGCGAATCTTCTACAACACGGCCTATAACCGCCGGAATTTCTGGTCGCCAACGGGTCAGGCCTAGCGCACGGGGTAATAACCCGGGTCCAACATCGCTCGCAGGAATAGTTGACAGAGGCAAAGTTACTTCACGTTGACGGCCGTCTAAACCGAGCACAATCAGGTGGGCGTCCTGCCCTTTTATCACTTGATTATAAAGATAAAGATCGTGTTGCCCCCAATAGCGGTAATCTCTGCCATCAACTGAAACCAACATATCGCCTTCTTCGACACCAGCTTGCGAGGCGACACTGGAAATTTCCAATTTGCCAACTTCAGGTGTAACCCCAGGGGTACCCCACATATTTAGTACCGCAAAAAGAAAAATAGCCAAGATAAAATTAGCCACAGGCCCGGCGAGAACAATTAACGATCTCTTCCAAAGGGGTTGACGATTAAATGCCTGTGGTAACTCCTCTGCTGGAACATCACCTTCATTCTCGTCAAGCATTTTGACGTAACCACCGAGCGGAATCGCTGAAATAGTGTACTCAACACCGTCCACCTCGGACACTTTTTTCCAGAGTGGTTTTCCAAAACCTATAGAAAATCGCAACACTTTGACACCAAGGGTTCGTGCGACCCAGAAATGCCCATATTCATGGATCGCCACCAATATAGCGATAGCAACTAAAAAGCCTCCTATATCGAAAAGAATATTAACCATTTAGCTAAAATCCAACGTGATTGCGCTTAGCAAAGTAATTAAACAATTTGAATACAATAATTGAGCCATTTTAACGCTACCTAGAATGCACCAAGTCTAAAGTCTGCTTGCGCACGTCATTATCCACACGAATCAATGTTTCCACATCAATCCCGGGATTACCATTACAGTCGCCTAACACTTTGGCAATAACTTCCGGTATTTTGACAAACGATAAATTTCCCTTGAGAAATGCTTCTACGGCGATTTCATTAGCTGCATTTAGGGTAGTCGCCAATACGGGAGACTCTTCCTTGGCTACGTCTCTCGCTAACCCCAGACATGGCATACAGTCGAAGTCAGGTTCACGAAATGTTAAAGAACCAACTTCTGCCAAGGAAATATTTGAAACTCCGGATTCGAAGCGTTGTGGCCAAGACATAGCGTACGCGATCGGTACTCGCATATCAGGCAAACCCATTTGCGCAACGCTTGATCCATCAATAAAATTTACTATTGCATGAACCACACTTTGAGGGTGAAGTAATACGCTAACTTTCTTCACCGGGAGTTCAAACAGGTGACATGCTTCAATAACCTCAAGCCCCTTATTCATCATAGTTGCTGAATCTACAGAGATTTTTGCTCCCATGGTCCAGTTAGGGTGAGCAATAGCCTGTTCTGGGGTGACTTCAGATAAGGTCGGCCAACGAGGCAACTCAGCGTGCCGAAAAAAAGGACCCCCAGATGCGGTAAGTACAATTTTACTGATTGACTGACCCGCTAAATCCGCACCTGCAATACATTGAAAAACTGCATTATGCTCACTGTCCACTGGTAACAGAGTTGCACCACTTTGTTTTGCAGCTTGCTGAAATAAGTGACCTGCCATCACTAAAGGCTCCTTATTAGCAATCAAAACGCACCCTCCTAACTCGACAGCTCGAAGCGCCGAATACAAGCCTGCAGACCCGACGATAGCAGCCATCACTACATCAGGAGATAGTTCTTCAACCAATTTAGTAGCCGCTGTTACTCCCTTTAAAACTTTAGTTGCAGCAAGACCTTCCGATGCAAGCCGATTTTCCAACTCAGTAGCCGCGGCAATATTTTCTACAGCGACAAGTTCTGGTCGAAATTTCTGAACTTGTTCAAACAAAAGCTGCACATTTGAACGCGCACTTAAACCCCGAACGGAAAAATGATCGTTTTGGAGATGAGCCACCTCTAGAGTATTGCATCCAACTGATCCAGTAGAACCCAATACAGCTAAGGTACGGCGACTTACTTCATTCATAGGCGCGTTTAATTCTCGGTCAAACCGAGAATACACCCATATTCAAAACCAAATAAATAAATACTGGCAAACCTGCCAACACCCCATCTATTCGGTCCAACACGCCACCATGCCCTGGCAAAATACTCCCGCTATCCTTGTGTCCCCCTACTCGCTTTAACCGGCTCTCGTAAAGGTCACCAGCGATTGACACCATTGCTACTAATAAAGTCATAGGTAGCACCCAAAGAATTGGAAGAATTGGGTAAAAGTGGTGCGTCACCAAAGTAACCAATAAAACCATCGATAAACCGCCCAGCGCACCTTCAATAGTTTTTCCAGGACTGATAGCTGGGGCCAACTTATTTCTACCGAAACGTTTGCCAAAGAAATAAGCACCGACATCCGCCATCCAAATGATAACTAGAAATCCTAGTGTCCACCACGCACCATACCACTGAGCACGCAGCCAACAAATCGTCCACCACGCACAAGTCAATACGAGAAAACCAGATAATCGTCGGAAACCGCTGGACCAGAAAAATCCATCTTGCACAAAAAACGTCACCACATAAAAGAGCAGCCATAGGCAAAGACTGGGGATAACTACCCACCAAACTGTTGGGGTAAACCACAATAATCCCACTAGCGCGGCACAAAACAGTAGAGCCCCTAATACTCGCCTTGGTATAGAGCTAATATTTGTAAGCCGTAACCACTCATCCCAAGCGACTAGTAGAACAATTGCAACAAACAGCATCCATCCATTGGCTGGCAAATAAAACAATGCAGCCAAAAATAAAGGTAGCATCAACAGCGCCGTAAGCACCCGCGCCTTAAGCATATTTCAATTGCGCTTTTATTTGCTGGCCTGTTTGGCCGAAACGTCGCTCACGACTTTTAAACACGTCAATAGCAGCGTCAAATTCGTCAGAATTAAAATCCGGCCAGAGCACATCACTAAAGTACAGTTCGGTATATGCCAGCTGCCATAGCATAAAATTACTTATGCGGCATTCACCCCCCGTACGAATAAATAGATCCGGGTCTGGAGAATGAGAAAGGGCAAGGTTTGCAGCTAAATTCTGTTCGGTAACCTGATCGAACGGTAGACCTTCGGCAAGAGCGTTCATATACGTTTTACGCGCAGCCTCAGAAATATCCCACTTGCCACCGTAATTAACCGCGATGTTGAGAAACATTTTATCGCATTTGGCCGTCATTGCTTCTGCAGAAGCTGCAAGGCGCTGGATACGCTTACTGAAGCGACTTAAGTCACCGACTAAATTTAGCCTAATTCCATTGTCTCTAAGTTTTTTTGCCTGTGTATCCAAAGCGGATGCAAATAACTCCATCAAAGTAGACACTTCGGGCTCGGGACGGCTCCAATTCTCACTGCTAAATGCAAACAAAGTTAGGTGTGTAATACCATTCTTGCGGCAATAACGTATTGCTTCCTTGACCGCATCAACACCCTTTCTATGTCCAGCTACCCGTGTTCGCGCACGCTCAATAGCCCAGCGGCCATTTCCATCCATAATTATCGCAACATGGGTTGGAACCGTGTCGGGACTCTCTTTGGAGCGGTGTTTATCTACATTTATTTTAGAAGAAGTCATTTACAACAAAGACTCATTATACTTCCATTACTTCCGCTTCTTTTTCCGCAACTATCTGATCAATTTTAGCAACGGCTTCATCCGTCAATGTTTGGACTTGCGACTGAGCTTTTTTTTCATCATCTTCATTAATTTCTTTTTCCTTTAGCAAGTCTTTTAAATGCGTATTTGCATCTCGACGAATATTTCTAATAGAAACCCTTCCGCTTTCGCCCTCATTGCGCACGACCCGCGTCATTTCTTTACGTCGCTCCTCGGTTAGAGGCGGTATCGGAATACGTATAGTTTCCCCGGCAGTCATAGGGTTTAAACCTAGATTCGATTCCATAATGGCTTTTTCGACTATAGGGATCATAGCTTTCTCCCAAGGTTGAACAGCCAATGTGCGAGAATCAGCGACAGAAACGCCTGCGGCCTGATTGAGCGGCGTAGGCGTGCCGTAATAGTCGACCATTAAATGATCCAATAAAGCTGTACTGGCGCGTCCGGTTCGAATTCTAACCAACTCTAATTTCATTGCTTCCACCGACTTACTCATTCGATTTCTAGCATCAGCAAGAATGTCATCAATCACTTTGCTACCTCACAATTTCTACTAGGGTTTAACTAGTTTTGATTTGATACTTATTTTAATTCTGATTTGATACTTAATCAGATACTTTGGTGGACACCAAGGTACCAATAGATTCACCAAGAATCATGCGTTGAAGATTACCACTTTCAGTCAATGACATAACTCTTAAACACGTATTATTATCACGACAAAGTGCGATAGCCGCAGCATCCATGACAGCCAACCGTTGCTGCAGTACCTCATCGTATGATATTTCAGCATATCGCTTGGCCGTTGCGTTAATCATGGGGTCGCAATCGTAAACCCCGTCAACTTTAGTCGCTTTTACCAGTACATCGGCACCTATCTCAGCTGCCCGTAAACTTGCTGAGGTATCAGTAGTAAAATACGGATTACCGGTACCTGCAGCAAATATCACTACCCGACCTGCATCCAAATGCTTTAGTGCCCGCAATCGCACATAAGGTTCAACGACCGGTGATATGGGAATTGCTGACTGCACACGCGCTTCCACGCCAGCTTGCAATAACCCTTGCTGCAAGGCAATCGCATTCATTACTGTGGCCAACATTCCAATATAGTCAGCTGACGCACGCTCGAATCCTTCAGCAGATGCGCCCAAACCACGAAAAAAATTACCCCCGCCTACAACGATGGCGACTTCAACACCGTATGAGCGGATATCGGCTATCTCACCGCACACCCGAGACAAGGTATCGTTGTCGATACCGAAACCTTGCTCACCACTTAATGCTTCACCACTTAACTTAAGTAGGATTCTACGGTAAGCAAGCTTTGGCTTTGACATATTGGTATGAAAGTCGAAGAGGATTACGAGCGGATCAATCGCCCTTGGCTTGAGCCATCACCTCGGCAACAAAATCGTCTTGCTTTTTCTCAAGCCCTTCACCAACTTCATAACGGACAAAACGACTAACCGTCGCATTTTGAGCGGTAAGTAACTTTCCTACGGTTTGGTCTGGGTCCTTTACAAAAGGCTGCCCAAGTAACGTTACCTCACCAAGAAATTTACGCACCCTCCCTTCAACCATTTTTTCCATTATCTCGGGGGGTTTGCCGCTATCTTCGGCCTGGGCCAAATAAATACCACGCTCTTTTTCTACAGTCTTGGGATCAACCTGATCAGCGCTAACACATAAGGGTCTACTAGCAGCAACATGCATAGCGATATCTCTACCAAGATCTTCGTCACCACCAGAAGATAAAACTGCTACAGCAATTCTTGCACCGTGCTGGTAAATACTAAGCTGGCCTTCACCAGCACTCAGAACCTCAAATCTCCGAACACTAATATTTTCGCCAATCTTGGCAATAAGGTTTTGCCTTGTTTCTTCAACACTTATACCTGAATCCAAAACAAGTGAGGCTAGCGCATCGATACTTTCCGGCCGCTGCGCCAATATAGATTGTCCTAGCAAGTTTGCAAATGCGACAAAATTTTCATCCTTGGCTACGAAATCAGTTTCACAATTCACTTCCAGCAACACCGACACATCATTCTGACTTGCAGCCACAATCAAGCCTTCTGCCGCTATCCGGCCAGCCTTCTTATCTGCCTGAGCAGCCCCGCGCTTGCGTAACTCTTCAATCGCAGTTTCTATATTCCCATCAGCTTCGGTAAGTGCCTTTTTACACTCCATCATGCCAGCGCCGGTGCGCTCGCGAAGTTCTTTTACCATTGAGGCTGTAATAGCCATGTTTAATCCTCGAAAAAGTTCGTTTTATATAAACGTTATGTTAATGCGGAATGTTGGGGAGATTTATTTGCCGCTGCAAAACTAGCCCGCAACTTTTGCTTTCGCCTGCCCGATCCAGTCTTCCCGGTCGATACGCCCTTTAAAACTCAAGAGTTCATCAATTCGAGCCTTCTCTGCATCAGTCCATGCAGCGATCTGAGCAAAGGTAGTCACACCTTCGGCGTAAAGTTTACCTTTTATAACCGGACCAACGCCGTCCAGCTCGGTTAAGTCGTCGCCTTCAGCTGCAGCTTTTTTAGGAGCTACCTTTTTTGGGGCTGCCTTTTTTGCTGCTGGCTTCTTGGCAGCCGGCTTAGCTTTAGGTTCATCCTTTTCGTCCGACTTCGCTTTAGCTTTAGGCTTATCTGCAGCTACTTTCTCAGCTTTTACGGCTTTCTTTGCTTTAGGGGCTTCGGGAGCTTCCGCTTTACTAGTCGCGACCGTAGCATCGACCTTCACTTTGGCTGCTGGCTTTTCTA
>DNHK01000207.1 GCA_003485905.1 Gammaproteobacteria bacterium
TCAACTCCCGCCGCCTCCACCAACACGGGGTTCTTTTAGAAGCCTCAATGACTAGAAGCCTCAATGACCCGATAAACCACGTACAATAAAGGTTTACCGGGCTTTTTAATGCCTATAGCTCCTTCAGGAGGGTGTGCTTTGCCTCACAACAAACTTCCAAAAATAACATTACGACGCCAACTGTTCGGCTTTGCACTGGCTCCTCTAAGCCTAGCCGCAGCCAATAGCGCCCTTGCGCAGCAAGACGAAGGTGTGATTGAAGAAGTTGTGGTTACTGGCAGCTATATTCGATCTACGAGTCAAGATGAAGCGTCGCCCGTTGAGGTGCTTTCCAACGATTATATTGTCAGCTCCGGAGCTGTTGATGTTGGCGAATTAACTAGCAAATTATCTGTGAGTTCAGGCACAGAAAATAACCCGGACGCATTTACTTCGGGAGAAACCCAAGGCACCAGCAATGTGAACCTACGCGGATTAGGACTCACCTCCACACTAGTTCTCGTCAATGGCAAACGCCAAACAATCACAGCAGCCACCGCCAACGACGGTAGTGTATTTGTTGATACCAGCACAATTCCTATGGCTGCCCTTGAGCGCGTAGAGATTTTGAAGGAAGGCGCAACCGCCACCTATGGTTCTGATGCCGTCGCTGGGGTGGTCAACTTCATTCTGCGTAAAGATTTTGAAGGGGTCGAGTTCTCAACTGGCTACGAAGAAATCAGTGATGGTGGTGCTGGCAAGTACGACCTAAACCTACTCGCTGGTTTTGGTAATGACCGCACTCACGTCACATTGGCGGGCTCCTTCATTAGTCAGGATCCCCTGAGCTCTGCAGAGCGTCCTTACACCACAGAGAACGCTGTCTCTACTTTGGGACGCAGTTTTCTGACATTGGCGCCTGGCGGTGTGGGCACAGGCGATTATGCCGGTAGCTATGGTTTCCTCGAGACCGTTCCTGACGCAGCTTGCACCGCGAATGGTGGCGCACCCGGCACACCATTCGTACCGGAGGGGGCATTTGGTCCCAGCACTGGTGGCGGTGGTAAGTGTGGGTTCTTCTATGGCCCGCGCTTCAACATAGTTAACAAGGAAGAAAAGCACCAGCTATACGGTAATGTCACCCACGACTTGTCTGATTCTCTTTCATTAGTCGCCGAGTTGGGTTGGACCCATCATGAAGTTAAAGATAACCCACAATCGCCCTCTTACCCTGCGCTAAGCTTTCCTACCATTTTACCAGGTACGGCGGGCAGCCCGTTTAGTGTTCCTGTACGGTGGTACGGAAGACCGTTAGGTGCGGAAGCGCCCTCTCCGCTGGCACCGCGTGAAAGTGACACTTTACGGGCGTCATTGCAGCTTGACGGCGACCTCAACAGCGGTTGGAGGTGGATGGGCGCGTTAACCTACTCCGAGAATGACCGAGAGGTCTATCAGCCTGATACCATCAATTCGAGGTTAAGTGCGGCATTGAGTGGAGCAGGTGGTAACAGCGGCACCGAGTCATTCAGCCCCTTCGACCCCAGCTCCAACTCACCAGAACTCATAGAATGGCTGAGCTATCAAACCTTTACCAACAAAAAGACTGATCTCACGGTCGCGGATTTTGTGGTGAGTGGTGATCTATTCGAGATGAGTGCCGGACCTGTCGGTTTTGCCGCAGGCGCCCAATGGCGCGAGGAGAGTTACTCAGCTAGTCGTAACGAGCTGTATACACAGTCGATTGACCCTAATACTGGCGCGACAATTCCAGTTGACCTGATCTTTTTAGGAGGCGGACTTCCTGTTGATGAGTCTCGGGATTCCTATGCTGTGTTTGCGGAAGCCATGTTCCCGCTCACTTCATCACTAGAGGCTAATCTTGCGGTGCGATACGAAGATCTGAGTTCTGACAACAGCCTCGACCCCAAGCTATCGCTGCGTTGGCAGGCTGCTGACTGGCTGGTACTCAGGGCCTCAGCGTCTTCTGCGTTCCGCGAACCATCACTGGTACAAGTTTATAACCAAGAGACATCGCTGCAGGGGCTTGTTGATCCAACGAGTGGCTCCAGCAGTGCACTGTTTGTGCGAGTGAATTCACAAGGAAGCACCGCTCTCGAACCCGAAACCTCAACCAACTTTAATATGGGCGCAGTATTCACACCTACCGACAACGTGGCCTTTAGGGTGGACTACTGGCGCTTCGAATACGAAGACGTTATTACCGTTGAAAATGCCCAAGGCAAACTCAATGACAACCCCAGTGGCGCCGACATTATTCGCGATTCGGCCGGCACACTATCGGGCGTTAACGTGGTGTACGGCAACGCCGAAGAAGTGACCACCGATGGTATTGACCTGACAGCAGACTGGACCGTTCCCTCAGATGTAGGTCAATTTGGGTTGCACTTGTCAGCCACGCACTTTCTGAGTTACGAAATACCCTGTACCGCAGCCAATGATCGGGGCTGTACCGGCAATAACGGCGTACAGGATGTTGCGGGTTATTTTAACTACGACAACTTTGCACGCTCCATTCCTGAGACGAAGGTCAACGTTACCGCAGACTGGCGTAGCGGCAATCATAAGGTTGCTCTGCTGGCATTTTATACCTCGGAGTATGAAACATCGCGTGCAGTCCCCGATGCCCTACTTGATCGCGGTTACGCACAAGATATTGACTCTTGGATGACCCTTGATCTGCAATACTCCTTTAGCTTCAAGTTGGGCAGTACAGAAGCGATGGTCACTTTGGGCGGTAAGAATATTACTGACGAAGACGCACCTCGGGTCTTTGATGCGGCTAACTTTAGCTACGATCCCAAACATCATGATCCACGAGGGCAAATTTGGTACGGACGTATCAAGCTTGCGCTTTAGGATACGTGTTATCAAAAACGAGCCGCAACGTGAGTCGCGGCTTTTTTCCGGCTACTGCAAAGGCACAAAGTGACGCATGGATATGCTGCTACAGAAGCCCTTTGATGTTTATTGAAAACAATTCCTTACCTAACTTTCCGCTGCGGTATCTTCTCTTTAATAAGAGTAGCGCTCCTAAACATTAGCGTCTTAATGTGGATCGCCATCCAGGGAGGGCATTCTCCCGAACGATTATTCAACCGGGCAATGTGAGGCGAGAGCTATACTATTTTGTGGGCGGTTATCGCTCAATTCTGCAGCTCGTCGGCACGCAGTTTGATCGGCCTCTGAGCATTGCTCTCTTGATAAATGTCTTTGATTTCTTGGTAGTTGAGCAATATCTCTGATGTTGGTTGGTTCAGAATTTTTAGCGTTGTTGTCTCAAGCGGCTTCGGCGTGACTCCTAAAAAGTGTTGCATGTTATTCAGTGCCCCCGCATCGGCACTCACGGCCTCTTCATAAGAAATAGAAAAGCTACGATGGCCGCTGTAAAGGTCCAGTGATTTTTGTTCTCTTCTGAGAACATTTTTCAGAAAAGTCTGAAATTCACGGACATTTGCGTTGAAGGGTCTAACATTGGGCCGCTTCTCTTCGCTGTGAATTAACGTTACCCCCGTTTGATCATTAACCACTTTGAGGGAAATGAACTGATCAATGAGATTGGCGCGATATAGGTGCACCACCTTAATGTCAGTATCGTTGCGTAAAGCGCTGCGGAGATGCCTGTAGGGCCAACGAAAAATTTCATCCGTTTTAATTTTAAATCCAGCTATTCTTTTTTCCTGACTATCGAAAACAATTTTGTAAAGAAACGTCCTCGGATCAGAGCGATACAGATCTAGCAACGCTTTGTCGTGCTCCACGGATTTGCGGAGCAAGTTATAAGTGCCTACCATTCCACCAATGCTACGGTAGTTAAAAACCTCGCCATGACAAATGATTTCCGGATTGCTGCGAAGCATATACACGAGCATGGTGCTGCCTGTTCTGGCGGCACATGAAATTATAAAATTAGAATCTTTTAGAAAAATCGACATCTGTTCGCTAATAAGTGAAGTGTAAAGGTTGTACCTAGTCTAGTTTTGATCGCCTTTTTAATTAGCAATTGCTGACGTAAACATGTCTAACATGTCAGCCTTGTAATCAGCGCATCGTCCTTGGGGTCATAGTGCTAAGGGCGGTGCAGGTTAGTATTACCAAGAGTGCACACGGGTCACCAAGGCTGGCGCTACCGATTTTGCTGCCGCTGCCGTTTATCGACCTCCTCGATAACATCGCGGATAGCATGAATCTCAAGCTGCAATGCTTCAGAAACGAGCCTAATCTCGGCTTCAATTGCGTGGAGATTCCGCCTCATCAACCAGCAGTTGAAAAGTAGGATACCGGTAATGAAACATAAGATTAGTAGAATAAATTGGCCAGTCATACCCCTCTCCACCTCTTTCCCTACGGATTTTTGGCAGTAGATCGCGTTAATTGTCGTGGATCCGACATAAGTATACTCCGCCACACTATCAGGCGTTAACGTGGCGTACCTCAACGCCCAAGAAGTGACCACCGATGGCATTGATGTGACAGCAGACTGGACCGTCCCCTTAGATGTGAGTCACTTTGCGCGGGTAAGAATATTAGAGACGAAGACGCACCTCAGGTCTTTGATACGGCTAACTTTAGCTACGACCCCAAACATCATGATCCACGACGGTAAATTTGATACGGACGTATTAAGCTTGCGCTTTAGGATACGTGTTATCAAAAACGAGCCGCGACGTGAGTCGCGGCTTTTTTTCGGCTACTGCAAAGCTACAAAGTGAAGCATGAATATGCTGGTACAGAGGCCCTTTGATATTTCTTTTTACATTAACGCTATGGTGACAATCACAGAATTCGGGCAGTGGGATGTTTTGATCTGGCAACACTGTGAAAAACATTCGGCCATCTTTTTTACAATGTCCGGACCGATCAATTAAGGCTCGAATATAGCTCCCGCTATCTCTGTCCACCTCCACAAAATTGAGAACCAGCAAGATCTAATAACGCCCAAAAACCGCCATGAAAGCGAGATTTCGCATACCTTTTTATCCTGTGACGTCCAATCCACGCCAGTGCCATGTGGTGACACTTGAAGGCATGTGTCGACTAAAACTTAGGGTGATCACTCGGTGACACTTACCGAAAACTTGAGCCCTTTATATGTTTATCAAGCGATATCGCTACAGAGAGGCGGGATATAGGGCACACCAACACGAATTTTTACGCGTCCCATTAGTCAGGTACAGTAGCCTTTTAACTGTAAGCGCTTAATCGAGCTAATGATGCGATGCATCCTTCACATTGGCACTGAGAAAACCGGCACTACGGCACTCCAAGCCGCTCTCAGCAGTCAGAGAACGTATCTCTCAAGCAATGGCGTGTGGTACGCGAAGACCCCCGGTGATTTCAACTGTCGAAGCCTAGCAGCAGCCTTCACTCGACTGGGGAGTCGAGACGACTACATACTTAAATTCGGATTAACGGAGCCTGAGAAATTCGCTGAGTGGAGGCGAAAACTACTTGATGAGATAAGGCAAGAGATCACCACCGCTAGAGACAGGTGCAATAGCTACATACTTTCGTCAGAACATTTTTCTTCAAAAGTCATGCGAGACGCGGACGTGACTGATTTGGCTGAGTATTTACGCTCAGAATTTGAGGATATTCGGGTGGTTTGCTATCTCAGACGGCAAGACTTGATGGCAACCAGTCGAATCAACGAGGGATTGCGGGCAGGCTTTCCGCAACGATGGTTTCCGAACGTCGCTAATGGTGGTGCCCTACCTCCTCTTTATGATTATCAAGCACTGATTAAGCGATGGTCCGTGGCGTTCGGTGAGTCGGCGATTAAACTAAGAATCTTCGAACGATCAGAGTTGGCGGGCGGGAGCGTTATCGCGGATTTCGCTGAAACTCAATTAGGGCTGCCTTTGAATCAAACTGAGAGCAATAATTCAAATGTGGCTCTAAGCCACACTGCGCAGATAGCACTGATGATGTTCAATCAAGCCATGGGATTAGAACCACGTTTACACGTCGAAAAACACAG
>DNHK01000307.1 GCA_003485905.1 Gammaproteobacteria bacterium
CAGCGAGCCGCCTTCATCTTTCCAAGCCAGAGATCCGCCGCCGGCACCGATCGTAAGAACTTCTATCGAAGGAAAGCGAATAGGGCAGCCATATTCCACGTACCAGTCTTTAGTGACCCGCGATTTACCTTCGTACACCAATGAGACATCCGTGCTAGTGCCGCCCATGTCAAAGCCGATGGAATTATCGAAGCCACATAGGTTGCCGATGAAGCGGCTGGCAATCGCGCCAGCCGCGATCCCAGAGCCGGCAAGTCGTGCCGCGAAATCCTTGACACTTGCGGGTGTCATGACGCCACCACCTGTGTGCAGCAAAAGTAGATCGCGCTCGTAGCCGCCATCTGCAAGATTGCCTTCAAGGCGTTCGACATAATCAACGACAACAGGCGAAACTACAGCGTTCGCCATTGTTGTTGAAAACCTTTCATGTTCGAAAATCTCTGGTAGCACCTGCGACGAAATCGAAATCGGAATATCAGGCATCACACTGTGCATGATATCACGCATCCGCTCTTCATTCGCACCATTTGTGTAAGAATTCATGAAACAGATTGCCACCGAAGCGACTTTACGCTTCTTAAGAACCTTCGCGACACGCAAAGCGTCAGCTTCATCTAACGCCTCAATTACCATACCGTTTGCATCGATACATTCCTTGACCACAAGACGATCACGACGCGCGACATAAGGCTTGGCTACATCTTTGTAGGTGTCCCAAAGATCTTCTTTGTTAGCACGGCGAATTTCGACAACATCGCGAAATCCTTCTGTGCAAATCATCGCCGTCCGCGGCAAATTTCGTTGGATCAGTGCATTTGTAGCGACGGTGGTACCGTGCGAGAACATTGACACTTTACTCAGGTCGATACCGCCCTGCTCAATGCCGTTCAGGATGGCGAGCATCGGATCATCTGGCGTCGATGAAGTTTTTTCAATGCGGGTCTCACCTGTACTTTCGTCCATTATGACGACATCAGTAAAAGTCCCACCAACGTCCACTGCTACTCTGATATTCTTCATTCTTTAATCCCCTTTCAAGGCAATTGGGTATTACAATGGTATTAAAGCCTTGCCGCCGTCTGTTCGCTAACCAAGGCTTCAAGGTCGCCACGATTATTTTAATTTATCTCTGCAGTTTTATGTCGGTGGCAGCTGCTGATCACGACGTGCCGCTTTGCGCGTGTCCGTTGGCGTACAACCAAAATGTGCGCGGTAGGCTTTGTTAAATTGAGGTTGGTCAGAAAAGCCCCACTTTTGAGCGATTTCCGCGACGGTCGTTGCAGAACCACCCACACTTAAGTCTTCAAATGACCGTATCATTCTTTTTTCTCGAATGAATCCAGTTATGGATTTGTCCGCATCCAGGAAGAGTTGCTGAAGGTACCGCAATGATACGTTGCACACCTCGGCCACTTTACTCGGTGATAAACTGTGGTCACCCAAGTTATTACGAATGAACTGCTCTGCACGATGAAGATGTGCTGAGCGAATGGACGACATATTACTATCCAGTACACGGTCATCTGAACGTATAGCCAAGCAAAGCAAATCTAGAATGTGCATGCCCGCCAGCGACCTCGCCACTTCATCCAGCGTTTCAACATGAACAGCCGTCGTAGTCACAACATCTAAAAACAGACCAGCAACGCCTTGTGTACCATTAAAGCTGAGTGCTCCCAACCTATCAGTAGGGCCTATCCGCGTTTGGACACTTTCGGTTGGAACCTTTAAAACAAGTAATTCGTTTGTCTGCTCGTGCCAGAACTCATAGGGGGTATCCCCTCGCTCCACCAAAAAGCCTCCTGGGGAACAGGTAGTCTTACGTCTATTTTGACTAAATCTCACCTCGCCCAGACGCGGAAGAGTGATCAGCAAACTACTATCCATCTCGTCCAGAAAGTGTCTCTTGTGACGTTTGTACAGAATTCCGTCACACCGCATTTTCGACAGGTCAACGATCCCAAGGTTCCAAGAATCTAGCTCGCCTTCGAAATTTTGCCTAGAGATGAAATTAGTATCTAGAGGAAAGAAAGTGTCGGAAACAACAGACTGCCATTGTTGGCTAAACATACGTCTGTTTTCTGAATTTTTTCCGTCGTTCAAAACGCATCCCCCATGCTCCAATTGCTCAAAGCTAGAATCAATTTATCACCAAATTTTCAAACCGCCTTGGTAAAAAGCGCACAAAAACTTGTTAATTCCCACTCCTCAACCAAACCCACAATAAAATAACGACGCATCAAAATCATGCTCAATAACAGATTAATATCACACACCATACCAGATGCGATGGTTTTCTGCCCGTCCCTAATACTAACCTCAGCTGAGGTGACTAAAGACGATATTTATAGTGGGCCTAAGTCTCAAAAAACTTCCGGTAGGAATTGGATGATTGAGGGCGAATAGCACTCGAATTTGAATCACAGGTCCAAACCACTTTCGGGGTAACTTTATCATTTGAAAGGAAGACGGTAGCATACCCATCTAACAAGATTGCAGCTAGAGCTAAAGATCTCGGAGTCGATGCACAATGAAATCTGCGAAAAATCGACTAAAAAATTTAATTGGAAAAAGTAGCTATCTAAGCAGTCAAAGCACTTTGATCTACACACTCTCTCAACTCATCTTTTGGGTAAGGTCGATTTGTTTCATTTGAGCGATAGAGGGTTATCTGATAACCCGTCTTTATATCTAAACTTTAAAAGTTCAAAGGATCAGGCTGTGAATAAAAAACAGAAAATTACGGTACGCCCCGTGAGGGAAAATGATAGAACAGCCTGGGACGAATTGTATCGCGGATATGCTGCCTTTTATAAAGTAGCACAATCAAATGAAATGCGTGACACTGTTTGGTCGTGGCTTCATGATGCATCCGCGGTAAGTGAAGGTCTTGTTGCAGAGACCGGAAATGGAAAGTTGATTGGGCTCACGCATTTNNTTTCGCCCGTTTGCGCGTCCACTAACCGCAACGACAGGTGGCTTTCTTGATGATTTGTTTGTTTCGCCCGACGCAAGAGGCCAGGGAGTTGCAGATGCGCTCATTGAAAGCGTAAGGGCTATTGCTTCTAAGCGAGGTTGGTCCATTGTGCGCTGGATAACAGCAGAAGACAATTATCGCGGACGTGGCGTGTATGATCGGGTTGCTTTAAAAACGAGCTGGATAACCTACGATATTAAAATGTAAAATGGACAATAAAGTTGTAGATGATGCTGTCAAACTCGTAAGAACACGCACCGGATCATTAGCGTATCCTAAATCTATGCGTTCAATAGTTGACGCGACTCGGCAANNAGCAGCAGTAAAGCCTGAAATTGTTACCTCAGGATCGGAATTACAGTGGTACTAACTTCAGCCCTAGAACGAATTAGCCTAGATGAAAAGCAACAAAGCTTTTGGGAAGTACAGATTGAGCACAC
>DNHK01000116.1 GCA_003485905.1 Gammaproteobacteria bacterium
TAATGACCGCTACTTTGTTTTCGCCAAAAGAGGTAAGCACTACATCGAACTCATCTTTCTCAGCAGCAGCACCACCGGCATCGCCACCAGCAGCAGGTGCAGCAACAGCTACAGCAGCAGCTGCAGATACGCCGAATTTCTCTTCCATTTCGCCAATTAGCTCAGAAAGCTCGAGCACTGACATGCCCGCAATTGCTTCCAAAATATCTTCTTTACTCATGATAAAACTCCAATAGAACTCAAGTTGTTAAACCGGATCAGGTTGGCCTTTTCAGGCTGCTGGCTCCTTTGCGTCTCGTACAGCTGCCAGAGCGCGAACAAAAGCGGTTGGAACCTCGTTAAGGGTTTGAACGAATTTAGCGACTGGCGCTTGCATCGTACCCATCAACTTGGCCAACAACTCTTCACGACTTGCAAGCTTGGAAAGTGCTCTGATTTCGTCGGTACTAAGCATGTTTCCAGACATTGCGCCGGCTGTAATATTCAGCGCGTCGTAATCACCTTCAAACTTGCTTAACACCTTAGCGACTGCAACCGGATCTTCCGATGCTGCAAACGCTAGCGGACCAGTAAACTGTTCCTCAAGGCACTCAAAATCCGAATCCTTAACAGCACGCCGCAGCAAAGTGTTTTTAATGACCTTCAAATAAACACCTTGATCGTGTGCTTCACGACGCATAGCGCTCATCTGTTCAACCGTTAAACCACGATATTCTGCGAGTATTGCCGCTTGGGACTCACTCAACACAGAGGAGACTTGCTCAACAACCTGCTTCTTTTGCTCAAGATTGAGGCTCATAGAGCCACCTCCAGTTATGGCACCCAGGTTCCGGAGTTTGAATTCCGTCGCCAGGTACACTATCTACGCGGGTTAGTAATCGCCCAAAAAATTCAGGCCTTACACATTAAGTGAGTTTCCCCACACCTGCGGTCTTTGACAGCCCACATTCACCAAAGTGAACATAGACACCCACAATCGCTTACTGCTAAAAAACTGGCAGAGTTGCGCGATCGACTCGTATTCCGGGCCCCATAGTAGTAGACACGGAAACTCGTTTGAAATACTGACCCTTCGCAGTGGTAGGCTTCGCTTTATGCAAAGCACCTAAAAGCGCCAGTAAATTTTCTTGCAGAGAATCAACGTCAAAAGACGCCTTCCCTATCGAGCAATGAATAATGCCCGCTTTATCGTTTCTAAACTGAACCTGACCCGCCTTGGCATTCTCTACCGCAGTTTTAACATCGGCAGAAACCGTGCCTGTCTTAGGGTTTGGCATCAAACCGCGAGGACCAAGAATTTGACCTAGCTGGCCAACAACACGCATTGCGTCCGGGCTAGCAATCACAATATCAAAATCCATCTGGCCTTTTTTAACCTGTTCGGCCAAATCGTCCATTCCAACAATGTCCGCGCCAGCCGCTTTGGCTGCCTCGGCGTTATCACCTTCGGTAAACACCGCTACACGAACTGTTTTACCAGTTCCTTTTGGCAACACAGTTGCGCCACGAACATTCTGGTCCGATTTTCTTGAATCGACACCCAGATTAATAGATACATCAACCGACTCATCAAATTTGGCAGATGCGGATTCTTTAGCTAGGCCCAACGCAGCATCCATCGCATAAAAAGTATCCGGATTAACTTTCTCGGCATTGGCCTTTGTTCTTTTGGAATTAATAGCCATTTCTACACCTCGTCCGTATCGATGCCCATACTGCGGGCACTACCAGCAATAATACGAACCGCTTGGTCCATATCGTATGCATTCAAATCGGCCATCTTAATACTGGCAATTTCTTCGAGTTGGGCGCGGGAAACTTTACCGACCTTCTCCATGTGCGGTACGCCACTGCCCTTTTGAATACCAGCTGCTTTTTTAAGTAAAACTGAAGCAGGTGGAGTCTTCTGAATATAAGTAAAACTCTTATCGCTGTAGACCGTAATCACAACGGGAATCGGCATCCCTTTTTCCATATCCTGCGTGGCGGCATTAAATGCCTTGCAGAATTCCATGATGTTTACACCATGTTGACCAAGTGCAGGACCGACGGGAGGGCTGGGATTAGCGGCCCCAGCGGGGACTTGAAGCTTTATTAAAGCATCGACTTTCTTAGCCATTTTTTACTCCGGATGGGTACAAACGCTTCGGATAAACACCCTCAGCTCCCCTGTTTTTAAGGACGCGCAAGTATACTCATGCATACGGCCGGGTCAAGCATAAAAATCAGTAATTTATAAGCTATTTTTGTCACACTAATCACTCACGAATTTAGCTATCAAAATTCAACTTATTTTGGGTTTTTAAGCGTCTATTTTTATGGTTTCAACATCGGCAGTAGAAACCCGTTATTCAGAGTTAAATAATCCATAACTTGAACAGAAAGCACCTAAAGTGAGAAAGTCCACCGAATGAATAATCTAGAAACGCAATTACCGCATTCAGAGCCTTGTGAGCGGAATAAGCACGCAATATTTAATGTGCTAGCACCATTGTTGGCACACACAGAGTTTCTTTTGGAAATAGGCAGCGGAACCGGTCAGCACGCCGTTTGGATGGCAAAACAGCTGCCCCATGTAAAATGGCAACCGAGCGAGACCGAACATTATCTGAACATGTTACAACCTCGCCTTGATGCCGAGGCACCCGACAACGTGTTGCCACCGCTGACGATTGATGTTGCTAACTATCCTTGGCTTCCATCAACTCAGGAAAATGAGTCCCCAGACGTTCTTCTTACCTGTAATACATTGCATATTATGTCTAAGCACCACGTCGAAGCATTGTGGAAACATGCGGGACTACTTCTTCAAGCAGGTGCGCTGGCAATCGTCTATGGGCCGTTTAAATATAATGGTGACTTCACCACGCCTAGTAATGCTGGTTTCGATGTTTGGTTAAAACAGCGTGACGCGGTAAGCGGTGTGCGTGATTTCGAATGGGTTAACCAACTAGCGAGTGACAATGGGTTCGAATGCCTTACCGATCATGATATGCCAGCAAATAATCAATTTATTGTCTGGCAAAAACTGGCAGCTAACTGACGTCGTTGCCAGTGTTTAGAAACGAGTTAATTAGAGAGTTAATTAGAGAGTTAAATAAAGAGCTATGACGTTATGCAGTCAAACGTTGAAGCAAAGTAATTCCCGCATTGCATAAGAGCATCTGATATCAATATCTAGCATGAACCATCCATAAACTGTATATGAACTTTCAAACTATAGTGCATCTCGAACAGCTAAGGGCAATAGCTGAGGAAAACCCTGATGCACTAATACCGGAGATCGAACATGAAGAGCCAACCCCATCGTTAAGCTTTGATCAGGCTTTAACGCGTTACTCCAATGCAAATCTAACGAACAATAAGCAATTAACCTCAATTCTTAACGCGCCGAGAGTTTTCAGCAAGAGAGCTTTGCTTATATCTGCAATGGTTGCTGCACTGCTAGGGATATTGGCCGCCAACACTAGCCTGCAACAGGCCAGCGGCAAAATAAACGTTTACTGGACCTTAGTGTGCCTGGTTGCGTTTAACCTGTTATCTCTTGGGGCGTGGGTTGTGGGCGTATTTTTACAAGGCCCTGCCAGTAAAGGGTCCACCAACCGATATGGCCGTTCTGCAATCAACGCTATGCAGTGGTTATTCGAGCGAACCAAACCGTCGTTAGAAAGCGCAGCATGGAAAGGTTGGGCTGCAACCAAGTTTAATGGCCAAGTAGGTTTTTGGCGCGCCAGTCGCGTCGCGCATTTAAATTGGCTTATATACAGCTTGGCCGGCGTTCTGTCCTTGCTGATAATTTTCAGCATAAGCTATTTTGATTTTGCTTGGGGCAGTACTCTGTTAAGCGACCAGCAATTTGAACGACTAACCTCCTGGATGGGCGAACCTATGCGGTGGCTGGGTATCTCT
The DNA here is from genome assembly GCA_003485905.1 of Gammaproteobacteria bacterium. Classification (GTDB taxonomy): domain Bacteria; phylum Pseudomonadota; class Gammaproteobacteria; order Arenicellales; family Arenicellaceae; genus UBA10349. Next base: position 3,910 of record DNHK01000116.1, read on the forward strand.
CCAGAAACAAACAGTGGGCTGGCCGCATTTAACACCGCGCTTGATGACACGCAACGCAGGGCATGGGCGCAATGGTTAATGATCGCGGTACTATTGTACGGAGTCGCACCCAGGCTAGTCGTGCTGCTAGTTTCTCATTTCAAGCTCAAGCATGCCGAAGCAAATGTAAGACTCGACACGACCGCTAGCTGGTATGCCACGCTTCGCCAAAGCCTAATGGGCACTCCGGTATTTACAGCGATCACCGATGCCGACCAATCCGTCGTTTCACAATTGCAGGGTTCTGAACTCCACCGGCTCGCAGCACCCGAGAATGCTGTCTGGATCGCACTGGAGCCCGTCACCCCAATCAATGAGCTAGAAAACGAACTACGCACTCATTCATCAATAGGTGCTAAGAGTTTTTTCGGCACGATCAACAACGCCGGCGACCGAGAGACACTGCTGCGAGCACTCGACGAAGGAGCATTGAAAAATCCTGCGGTAGTCGTTCTGGTTGATTTACAACGCACCCCTGATCGCGGCCACCGACGTACACTTTCCAGTCTGGCAAGCAACCGTAATTGCTGGCTGGCATTGCGTGTTCCTATTACAAACCCACCGACACCTAATCAACTTGCACAGCACTATAACCAATGGCTAGAGCTTGCATCTCAAAGCGGCATTCCCGAACAGCAAGTTGGGGTCTTGCCACCAAAGGTGCTACGTGAGTAACGAGCATAGCAATACTCTGCAAATCGCGGTTGTCGGGCACACCAACACCGGCAAAACGTCTTTGATCCGCACACTGTTGCGCAACAGTCAGTTTGGGCAAATTGACGATCGTGCCGGAACTACCCGCCACGTCGAACGCGCCAGTATTAATATCGCGCATGACAAATCCATTGCGTTCTTTGACACTCCAGGGCTAGAAGACGTCGAAGGGCTAAACATCGTCATTCACAAGCAAAAAAATGAAACTAGCAGCAGCAATCGGCCTCGAGATAAATTAGAAACCCTGCTCTCGGAGCTATCCAGTGGCCCCTTAGAGCAGGAATGCAAAACACTTCGCCAGGTATTGAAATCTGACCTACTTCTGTATGTCATTGATACTCGTGAGCCTTTGTTAGATAAATACCTAACTGAAATCGATATTATTTCTATGGCTGGCCAGCCGATTATTCCTGTACTCAATTTCATCCAGAAAGACAACTCACGACTAGCAGAATGGCAACAAGCCCTTGCCGATAGAGGGCTGCACGCAACCGTGGAATACGACACCGTCGCGTTCAATTTTGATGCCGAGGAAAAGTTGTATCGCAAATGCCAAAGCCTGCTCGGCAAACAACATGACACCTTTCAAAAATTAATCGAGTTGCGCGCAAACACTTGGCATGAATTACTCAATAATGCACAGCATGCCGCCGCCGAATGGATGGTTAACGCCTGCGCATGGCGCCTCAAATATCGCGGTAACTCTCATATCACCGTAGTAAGCGACCGACTACAAGAGCAATTGCGCAACGCAGAACACAAGGTACTGTTGTCACAGCTAAAAGCCTTTGGTTTTGCCGAAGATGATTTGCATACAGAAGCCGCAAAAGTAAAAGCTGGCGCATGGCAACTAGACCTGTTCGATAAACAAGGACTCGGCGAACTGGGTAAAGAGGTTGGTAGTACTGCCGCCAAAGGTGCCGCTCTTGGTGCCGGTATTGATTTAATGGTTGGCGGTTTAAGCCTAGGGGCCGCAAGCGCAATAGGCGGAACGTTGGGAGCCAGCTGGTCTTTACTGCAGCGATTCGGTGGCGAGCTAAGCTCTTTGATCAGCGGAGAAAAATATATATGTCTAGACAACGAAGCCGCTCGACTATTGTTCTTGCGGCAAGCTGAGCTATTACAAATTTTGGCGCATCGGGGGCACGCAAGCCAACAAGCAGTGGTACTATCCGACGCCGCAATCCAAGCCGAACCCAAAAACTGGCGACGTTGGCTAACTAATGCTCGCCAACACCCGAAATGGTCATGTTTCAGCAACGCTTGCGATACCGACAACGAAAAAAGAGCGTACAGCATTGATACGCTGGCAATACTTTTTAAAAATACCGCCTAGTCAAGAACACCCCATAGGTCAGGAACATTAAATGAGCGATTCCACGGCTGTACCCTCTCAAGACGCCACCTCTAACGGAGCACCCTCTATAGACGCGCTCCCTGCCGGCGTACTGCAGCTAAAAAAGAATGAAGAGAAGCGCTTAAGCAGCGGCCACTTATGGGTGTACAGCAACGAGGTCGATACGCAAGCCAGCCCACTGAAAGAACTGAGCCCCGGTCAAGCAGTGGAACTACGATCATCCACAGGCAAATGGCTAGCTCATGCCTACGCTAACCCACAGTCGCTAATCAGCGCCCGCATCACCAGCCGTAACCCCAAATATCCGATGAGTAAATCGTTACTGGTACATCGGATTAAAGTGGCACTCGGCCTACGTGAACGATTTTACCCACAACCGTTTTATCGATTAGTGTTTGGAGAAAGTGATTTATTACCCGGGCTAATTGTCGATCGGTTCGGCGACATTGCAGTCGTTCAAATTACGACCGCGGGCATGGAAGTGCTCAAACAAGAAATAATAGAAGCCCTGCAAAAAACAATTAAATCTACCGGAATAGTCCTGCGTAATGATACCGGTTCTCGAACACTCGAAGGCCTCGATAGTTATGTTGAAAACATTGGCGAAGTGCCGGATGAATTAGTCTTGAGTGAAGGTGATACAGAGTTTGTAATACCCATGGCAAACGGACAAAAAACTGGCTGGTTTTATGATCAACGCGACAATCGACAATGGTTAAACCCATTGGTAGAAGGCAAAACCGTTATCGATGCATGCTCATATATTGGAGCCTGGGGCGTGCAAGCCGCCAAACACGGAGCAGAACGAGTTATTTGTATTGATACCTCGGAATCTGCACTCGAATATGTCGCTCAAAATGCGCAGCGTAATAATGTGTCCGACAAAGTATTTACCGCGCGTGGTAATGCGACCGAAGTACTTGCTGGCCTAAAGGCAGATGGCGAAAGTGCCGACATAGTGGTACTCGACCCACCCGCATTTATCAAACGAAAAAAGGATTTTCGAGCGGGCGTAAAAGGTTACCAAAAGCTTAACGAACGCGGCATCTCTCTAGTCAAACCAGATGGCTTACTGGTCACTTGCTCCTGCTCATACCATATGCCAGTAAACGAATTCAGGAACATGAGCAATCGAGCCGCTGTACACGTAGACCGACAAATGCAAATCGTCTACGAGAACGGTCAAAGCCGAGACCACCCAGTACACCCCGCCATGCCCGAAACAAGCTACCTGAAAACCATCTACACTAGAGTGCTCGCAAGAAGCTAATTATTAGTTCTTCTAAAGCAACGCCCCAAAAGACTAGGTAAGTAATTTCTAAGTTTTTTTGGTTCGTATCAAATTTCTAAACCTGGCGCTTTATGTTGGGTGCTAGGCTAGGCATGGGTCTTGTTTGATTGAGGGAGTTTACTGTAGTAAATGACCGAATTCAGGCAAGAACCATAACAACGCATAGCGCCAACAGAAGGCGTTAAACCTCACGCCCCGCCAAAAAAAGCCACGTCTCAACCACCGTATCGGGGTTGAGGGAAACACTGTCGATTCCCTGCTCCATCAACCACTTAGCCAAATCAGGATGGTCTGACGGCCCCTGCCCACAAATACCAACGTATTTATCAGCTTTGTTGCAGGCTTTAATCGCTTGCGACAATAACGCTTTGACTGCAGGATCGCGCTCATCAAACAAATGAGCAATTAGCCCTGAATCACGATCAAGCCCAAGGGTGAGCTGAGTTAAATCATTTGATCCGATAGACATGCCATCAAAGCGCTCTAAAAACTCGTCCGCAAGGATGGCGTTGCTCGGTACTTCGCACATCATGATGATCTTAAGGTCGTTCTCACCGCTCTTTAAACCGTTTTCGGCCAGCAGTTCGATCACCTGATCAGCCTCATCCAGAGTTCGAACAAATGGTACCATCAACCAAACATTGGTTAAGCCCATCTCATCACGTACATGTTTCAATGCCTGACATTCAAGCTCGAAACACTCGCGGAACGAAGATGATATATAACGGCTCGCACCCCGAAATCCGATCATCGGATTTTCTTCTTCGGGTTCAAACATATCGCCGCCCAACATGTTCGCATACTCATTCGACTTAAAATCCGACATCCGAACTATCACCGGCTTGGGAGCGAACGCAGCAGCCAAAGTAGAAATGCCTTCTTCCAACTTCTGGATATAAAACGTTTTTGGATCAGCATAACCGGCGATACGCTCGTCAATATCCGCCTTTAATTCAGCATCCATCATCGAATAATTGAGTAATGCTTTGGGGTGCAATCCGATGGTATTGTTGATAATGAATTCCAATCGAGCCAAGCCTACGCCAGCACCGGGTAAACGTTGAAAATCAAACGCACGCTCAGGGTTGCCGACATTCATCATTACTTTAAACGGTAGGTCTGGCAGTGTATCCAGCTCGATCTCTTTAACCTTATAGTCCATTAGGCCGGCATAAATTTTGCCAGTGTCGCCCTCTGCGCACGACACCGTCGCGTCGTCGCCATCGGTTAACTTTTTGGTCGCGTCGCCACAACCCACTACCGCTGGCACACCAAGTTCGCGCGCAATAATAGCCGCATGACAAGTTCGTCCGCCGCGGTTAGTGACAATAGCCGCCGCTTTTTTCATCACCGGCTCCCAATCAGGGTCAGTCATATCAGTGACTAAAACATCACCGTCTTGCACCTGATCAAGGTGTTCGAGACCGGGAACAATGCGCACCTTACCGGCACCAATTTTTTGTCCAATACTACGACCCGTAGTAAGCACTTTGCCGTCGACTTGTTTTAGTTCGTAACGGGTGATTTGATTTTTATCTGAGCGCGATTCGACCGTTTCCGGCCTTGCCTGCAAAATATACAATTGACCATCATTGCCGTCCTTGCCCCACTCAATATCCATCGGACGACCGTAATGCTGCTCAATAGTCACTGCCATTTTGGCTAATCCAGCGACGTCTTCATCCGTTAATGAGAACTGCATTTGATCAGCCACCGGCACATCAATGGTATCAACAGCCTGACCGACAACGTCGCTATACACCATCTTGATTAGCTTGCTGCCGCGATTGCGAGTAAGAATCGCCGGACGCCCTGCCGCTAGCGTTGGTTTGTGTACATAGTATTCATCCGGGTTTACCGATCCTTGCACCACACATTCGCCCAGACCCCAAGACGAAGTAATAAAAACAACGTCTTCAAAACCAGATTCTGTATCGATAGAAAACATGACGCCACTGGCGCCAATATCG
>DNHK01000218.1 GCA_003485905.1 Gammaproteobacteria bacterium
CTCCACCAGAGTGACCAGAACCGCCACCGCTGCCACCAAAGCGTTTACGAACGCTCTGTATTACATCTTCAAGATCAGGCGTGTCGCCCGCGCGACCAGCTGAACGGCCGTTAGGCTTGCGTCCACCGCCAGAATTATCACCGCTCGAACCAGGTTCGTTCCAAGGCATTACTAATACTCCAATGTGGGTATAAAAAAAGGGTCAAAAAACCGATGAATTGTAGCATGAGACAAAACGCGATTTCACTCCAAGCGTACCTATTTACACATGGGGTGTGTTGAACAATTAACAATAGGTCAAGTTAGGTATTTGGAGATTATTCGGTAATATTCACGCATAAATCCTAAAACCAAGACTTTCTAGGAAGACCACGACAGAATTTACTGTGAAGCAATACCTTGAACATTAGGTTGCTTCCGTAACCAACCCAAGGCCGAATCAGACAATTCAATTTCAATTTCCCAATCACCCTGCTCAGTTTGTGATTCTCCCTTCACAGTACCTCGTTCATATAATTTCGCCCGCAAGGCACCAGCACTTATTGGAAGCTGTACCTGGTATCGCTGTCTGCTAGCAGACAGTAACCGGGCAATTGCAGCAAGCAAATCATCCATACCGCTTCCGTCATGGGCAGACACCCAGACTTTTTCAGTAATCTTTCCATCGAATCCATTCATCGCTTTACCGCGAAACTCAGGATCGATCAAATCTGCTTTGTTATAAACCAGTATTTGCGGAATGTCGTTTGCGTCAATCTCGTCTAATACTTGTTGCACTGCCCGAATGTTTTCATCCCGGCTAATACCAGCAGCATCCACAACATGCAGTAACACATGAGCGCTGCTAACCTCCTCCAAGGTCGATTGAAAGGCTTGCACGAGGGTATGCGGTAAATCCCGCACAAAACCAACCGTGTCAGACAAAATCACTTCGCCATATTCAGGCACCTCCAAGCGCCGCATGGTGGTGTCCAGAGTTGCAAACAACTGATCTTCAACGTAAACACTTGATTCAGTTAAACGATTAAATATGGTCGACTTGCCTGCATTGGTGTATCCGACTAGAGACACCGTAGGCAATGGAACTTTTTTTCGCGCTCGACGACGTAAACCTCGCTGTGCTGACACCTTCACCAAGCGTTCTTTTAATCGTCGAATGCGATCACCGATTAGCCTCCGGTCAGTTTCAAGCTGAGTTTCACCTGGGCCACGCAAGCCTATACCGCCTTTCTGACGTTCCAAGTGAGTCCAGCCACGCACCAAACGAGTTGATAGATGCCTAAGTTGCGCCAACTCTACCTGTAATTTTCCTTCGTGAGACTGGGCTCGCTGTGCAAATATATCCAATATAAGCCCGGTTCGATCGAGCACTCGACAGCCGACCGCTTTTTCCAAATTACGTTCTTGAATCGGGGAAATCGCCTGATTAACCACCAATAATTCAATATGGTGTTGCTTAACTGCTTGCGCAAGCTCTTCGGCCTTGCCCGAACCGACAAAAGTCGCAGGTTGTGGGCTGGCACGGCTAGCAGTAACTACTTCGGCTATCTCACCACCTGCAGATTCAACCAGCAAACATATTTCTGAGATTGCCTCTTCACTAAGCGGATCATAATCATCGTTGTGCTGATCAGCTTGCCTCAGTTGTGGCCCGCCATTTTTCCCGCCATGAGAAGACGTTCTCTTTGTGTGTCGTTGACACACAACCAGTGTGCGCGTAGGTCGATCAGCCTCTGTTAAATCAAACAAAAGGCTTATACGCTCCACTCAAGGATAAGTTGCCGACCACACTAAATAACAAACCGTTAAGGCTCAAATTGATTGTGAAACCCGAGGCTAAATCTATCTTCAATTTATCAGGATACGGGTACAGTAAGCCATACGGTCACTATTATTGCTTAGAAGAAAACAAGAAAATTGGAAGACTTAACTTTCCCCGTCGTTCTCGTCATCATCGTGCGGTATTTTGACTGCTCGCGAAGGGACGACAGTAGAAATTGCATGCTTATAGATCATTTGATTTACGGTGTTGCGTAACACCACAACAAACTGATCAAACGACTCGACCTGGCCCTGTAATTTTATTCCGTTAACCAAGTAAACCGACACCGGAATACGTTCCTTACGGAGAGCATTCAAGAAAGGATCTTGGAGAGCGGCCCCTTTATGTTGCGCCATTTAATTATCCCCTGTTTTTATATTTTAAATAATAATTAGCTGTTGTTTTTATTGTTTCACCTTCGAATCATCAGGGAAACAAGATCATTATATGCCAAAACTGGTCAGTTTTTCTGATACATATTCGGTGATGACGCCATTATTAATGGAATTTAACCCGTCAGATACAAACCAGGTGACCCCCCGACGCCGTCTTAGCCAGGTTAATTGCCGCTTTGCCAGCTGTCGGGTGGCAGCAGTAGCTGCTTCACTCATGGCTGTAAAATCAGTCGTTCCGTTCAAAAATTCAACCATTTGCCGATAACCGATCATCTTCATTGCAACACAATCCTCTGGAACACCTTTAGACACTAGGCTCTCTACCTCTTGCTGCAGTCCCTGCGCAATCATTTGTTCAAATCGTGTACTAATCCGTTGATGCAGAACATGTCGGTCAGAAACGGCTAATGCCATTTTTTTTAATGGAATGCCTCGGCTTGTTTGCTTTGATTTTATTGAAGGGACTTTATTGCCGGTAAGCTCAATGATTTCAAGCGCCCGCTGAATTCGCTGCATGTCATTTGGGTCTATGCTACTCGCTCGCTTTGGATCCAAACTGGAAAGTCGCTTATGCATTTCGACCCAACCGTGTTTTTCTGCCTGCTCGACAATACGTTGACGCAAAGCTGGATCAGCAGCTGGCAGCTCAGGCAATCCGTTTTCCAACGCTGAAAAATAGAAATTGGTGCCGCCGACTAACAGTGGAATATTTCCACGCCTACGGATTTGGTCAATAGCCTGAATTGCATCTTTACAGAAATCAGCTGCCGAGTACGTATCTATAGGGTTTCTGATATCGACTAAGGCATGAGGATATTTTAACAAAAACGCAGAATCCGGCTTTGCCGTTCCAATATCCATACCTCGATACACCAAAGACGAATCTACACTGACCAATTCGATGGGCAGCGCCTCAGTCAAGGCTGCCGCCAAATCCGTTTTACCAGTAGCGGTGGTTCCCATTAAGGCAAAAACTGGCTGTGCGTTGTTTTCCAATGAACCTTTTAATGCACTTTCTAATGAACTTTCCACTGAGCATACTTCTGGCTAGGTGATTGTAAACCCTGGGTCTTGTCGGTAATCACGCGAAAATATTCAGCCGGATTAAATTACTGGCCACGCTTAAACCAGCGATCAAGTTCTTGCAGATTAAGCTGTATCCAGGTCGGTCGACCATGATTGCATTGGCCGCTACGCTCTGTACGCTCCATTTCTCGCAACAGACCATTCATTTCTTCAATCGTCAGCTTTCGGTTCGCCCTTACTGAGCCATGACAAGCCATTGAAGACAGTGTTTCATTTATTGTTTGTTCGATTCGATCGGAATTCCCTGCATCAACCAAGTCAGACAGCACATCTCTAAGCAACTGAGCGATATCGGCATTTAGCAATAACTTGGGTACCGAACGAACTACTAAACCCGTAGCATCCAGTTGATCGATCTCCAGTCCAAGTTTTGGAAACAACGCCTGATTTTCTTCCCAAGCCGAAATTTCGCGTTCACTCACCACCAAACTCACTGGCACTATCAATGGCTGATTTGCGGCCATTTGATCACCTGACGCATCAGCACTTGCGTCATATTGCTGCTTTAAACTTTCGTAAGTGATTCGCTCATGCGCCGCATGCATGTCGACTACCACCATACCCTGGCTATTCTGGGCAAGAATATAGATCCCATGCAGCTGAGCAATAGCGAATCCGAGAGGAGGCATATCGTCGGTGTTGGCTTCGACACCACTAGCAGGAGGCTCGCTAATCTCAGCAGGTAATACCGAAGCATTCGCATGTAGATCTCGATAAAATTGGGTTGATTGCTCTGTCGTCGCCGCTGAATTTGGTTGGGTATTAAAAAACTGCCTGGGAGATTGGCCAGCAGACTGGAGGGGAGAGTAGGTGTTAACTGTAAATACGGAAGCCTGCTCTGGCATATTATCGGTCCGACCAAGGTTGGACTCACTAGCGACCACGGGTCGCACATAAGAGGAACTCAACGATGGGCTTTCACCGACGCTAGCCCCCACCACTTCAGCGACTACTTTTTGAATAAATCCATGTACATCCCGGCTATCGCGAAATCGCACCTCATGCTTAGTCGGGTGCACGTTTACATCAACCCGCGCGGGGTCGAGCTCCAAATAGACAACATAAGCTGGCTGCCTGCCGTGAAACAGCACATCCTGATAAGCTCGTCGTATTGCGTGCGATACCGTCGGATCACGAATGAGCCGTCCATTCAAAAAAAAGTATTGCATATCACGCTGCGCGCGCGAGAAGGCTGGTAGCCCTAGCCACCCACTTAAATGCATCGCACCGGAGGTTGCGTCTAGCGGCACACTATTGGCCACAAATTCATCGCCCATAACCGTAGCGATCCGCTTTAGCGGTTCCATAGTCGCGTCTTCAAGGTGACGTCGAACTCGACCGTTATGGGTGAACTCAAATTTAACGTTAAAGCGCGACATCGCCATGCGCCGTAACGTTTGATCCAACTGATTCAGCTCGGTTTGCTCGGTGCGCAGAAATTTTCGTCGCGCGGGCGTGTTATAAAAAAGATCACGCACCTCGATCCAGGTGCCAACTTGCATCGCAACTGGGACTGGTTCACTTATCTGATCATCGCCTTCGCTGCGTATCTCCCAGCCCGTGTCTTCACCCTGCGCTCTGGAGCGTAAAGTTAACCGCCCTACAGAGGCTATACTGGCCAAGGCTTCACCACGAAAACCTAGCGTAGCCACCGTTTCAAGATCATCCAAGCTATCAATTTTACTCGTTGCATGGCGCGATAAGGCTAGCGCGAGATCTTGTTTTAAGATGCCGCCACCATTATCCGCTACCAATAAGCGCTTTACCCCGCCGCTTTCAGCGGTGACCTCAAGTCGAGTCGCACCGGCATCCAGCGCATTCTCAATTAACTCTTTGAGCACAGACGCAGGACGTTCAATGATTTCACCAGCAGCTATCTGATTGATTAGCTGCGGCGGCATTGCCTTGATGCGTGCCTCGGTAATTAGCGGAGGAGCATCCTGACTTTTGGGAGAAGAATTCAATTTGGCACGCGTTAAATAAAGTGGCTTTCCAACAGACTAAAAGTTAGATGAATTATTCTAGCGCGCAGCACTCCATTTGCCACGTGCTATTTACCGTCCATTTAATGTCCATTAGATGTTTCGACTATATTTGCGTGGTAGTCGCAACTTAATACTGAGACGACTAGATAAAAATTTACTTGCCCTGTTGCCTAGCGACTTCCCAGTGTAGTGAAAAAACAGTTAGCAGGCGTTAGTACTCGGTACTCCAGTCATCGCGCTCTCCTTATGGCCGCGGCAGTCAATTAACGAGGTATGCGTAATTTTTGATCTAACATCACCACGTTATTTCGAATCCTATTGTGCTGCTTTATCTTGCTGATCGGAACACGGTAACGATCAGCAATGCCCGACAAAGTATCTCCTCGTCGCACGGTATAGGTCAAAAAACTACTACCTGAACCAGCAGAACTATCACGCGCAACATTGGCAGGCGGTTGAATACCATCTTGGTATGCTTTCAAACCTCGGTAGATAGCGTTGGCTAAATTCTCTTGGTAATCTTTTTGAGCAAGTCTCCGCTCTTCATCAGGGTTCGTGATAAACCCTGTTTCAACCAGAACCGATGGAAAATCAGGCGACTTAAGCACCATAAAACCTGCTGTTTCAACGCGCTTTTTATGTACCTTTCCAATGGAACCTAACTGCTTGAGCACATGAGCCCCAACTTCTCGTCCATCGCTAATTGTTTTGGTCATGGACAAATCAAGCAGTACTTCTGCCAGCAATTGATCTTTATCTTTAAGGCTTACACCACCAACCAAATCAGAAGCATTCTCCTGATTTGCCAGCCAAAGCGCCTCTTCACTGGAAGCACCACGTTCAGACAAAGCGTATACCGATGAACCGCTAACACTTGCACTTCGAAAAGCATCTGCATGTATCGAGACAAAAACTCCTGCACCCCTATCACGCGCTATCTCTGTTCGTTTGCGTAAATTAATAAAATAGTCACCATCTCGGGTTAAAACTCCGCGCATCTTTGGATCAGCATCGACCACTTTTTTTAACTGACGCGCAATTTCCATGGTGATGATTTTTTCGCGATAACCTCGAGAGCCACGAGCACCGGGATCTTCGCCACCATGTCCGGCGTCTATAGCTACCGTCAAAATTTGATCGCCCAAATACGAATTTACATTTTGCGAAACCGGTAAAGAGCTTTGTATCAAAGAGGGAGGCACATACGCAGCATCAGATGAAGCCGGGTTGCTGGTTGGTGATGGAGACTTAATCGCACTAGACCTAGCCGCGTCTAAGTTCTTATTTGCCACCCCATTCAAATCAACCACCAAACGATGCCCATAGACATCATTGGGGCCAAGTTGAAAGGTATTTGCGCTGACCTTTTGCTTTAGTTCCAACACGAATCGGGTAGTACCGGGGCTAGGTTCTCCCGAACGAATACCTATTAAGAAAAGGTCCTCACCGGCGGCAGTAGGCAGATTACCCGTCCAACTGGAATCACTCAAATCGACTACCAGACGTAGCGGATTTTCTAGCTGAAACGATTTGTAAACAGCCTTACCACCAAGATCCAACACAACACGTGTATGGTCTGGCGCATTCCAGACACGAATATTACTTACACTAGTAGCAGCAGAAACCTTCCCTGTCGGCAATACTACTTGCCCGGTCAGCAAAATTGCAGCAGTAATATAGGCTACCCGATAACGCTGAAACCGGAGAGACCATCCTGGATTATTTATGTGCGGCGCAAGCAATTAGCTT
>DNHK01000066.1 GCA_003485905.1 Gammaproteobacteria bacterium
TGAAAAACTCGGTTACTAATGGGGACTACACATCGTAAGCGCTCGTAGGTATTAATTGCCCCCTGCCCAATTGGCATTGTCGACTTGTGTTATTCGAATAAATCCAAAATTCTTTTCGTTTTCTGGTTAGCTTGTGCAAGCATAGCGGTGGCAGCATCCTCAATTATTTTTGTTCGAGCCAATTGAGTAGTCTCTGACGCATAATCAGTATCCTCAATTTTACTCCTTGACGATGCTAAGTGTTGAGACACGTTGTGAATGCTACTAGCTGTAGAGCCAAGTGTATTGATCTCCGCGCCAACATACGCTCTTGAAGTTGAGATTGTTTTTATCGCGGTATCGATTTTGCTTAATGCTAATGCGGCATCAGACTGACTCGCATGAGGAAGTAATTGTGAGTAATCAATTGGAGCGACATTCCCAGAAACCTCAATATTATCAATAAACAATGAAGCACCAGCCGCTTTACCAAATGATTCGTCAAATGTTCCGGAAGCAAACACGAATTTGTAATTTCCTTCATTAGCAAGGGTGTGGGTAACGGTTGACCACCCAGAGTCTTGAGTTCCTGAACCAGTTAAGTTCAATAATTCAACGGTTCTGCCAGAATTTACATCAAGAATATAGGCAAACACATCATAGGCATCGCTCCCTCCTTGAGCCCGCCAATCAAAGCTCACCGTTGAGCCAGCTGAAATGAATACGCTGTCCTTAGAAACAACGTACGGCCCATGAACAACATCCCCTCCAGACGAAGTTGTCATCGATGATTCTAGGCGCAAACTCGACGATAGAGAGTAAGAGTATGATGGGTTTACAGGTGAATAGTTGTCACCGCGACTAGTTTTTCCTGAAGCATTTGCTGGATAAGGAGTTGGATCTTCAGGACTTGGAAATCCCGCAACCTGGGTAAGACCACTGGAACCATCTCGCCCTAAAATTATCTGTTCAAGATAAATATCCCAACCATCTAATGATGAGAAGTCACCGTTAGCGAATGAAATTTCAGGTATAGTGTAGTCAAATAGGGCTTTCGCAGAAACATCGGCCAGTGAAAAATTTTTTCGATCTTGATTGGTAACACCGATCTGAAATTCTTTATTTTTGAAATTTCCATTTAGCAAATCTAAAGAATTCCAACTAGTAGATTCAACAGTCGAATCTATAGAAGCTATGAGCTGTGCAACTTCTTCGCCAATCATCACACGTTGGTCGTCTGACACTGCGCCTGAGGCAGATTGAACACTTAATTCAAGAATTCTCTGTAAGGTCAGCTCAATATTTTCAAGACCTGCATCAGCTGTTTGCAGCAACCCAATAGCATCATTAATATTACGACCAGCTTGATCCAAACTATTGATTTGTGCGGTCATTTTAGAAGCGATAGAAAGTCCAGCAGCATCATCAGCAGCTGAATTAATTCTTAAACCAGTCGAAAGGCGTTCCATTGATACCGCCATATCACGTTGATTTCTAGACAACGCATTAGAGATAGCAGTAGCACTTGGATTAGTTGCAATTTTCATTATAAAAACTACCTAACCAAAATCAGACTGAATAGCGTGCCGTCAAAAAACCGTCAAAGCAGCTCTATAGCAGCCTATTTCTTTCTAACCTTGCATAAATTCAAGCCCTAAATTAGATAACCACTTTTAATAAAAGAAGAAGAAGTCTGCAATTTATTATGCATGTTCCGTCTTTGTATTTCAGCGCGAAAAAGTTTCTATTATTACCTCAGCAGGAGAGCTATATCTGTCTGACACGCTGCTTGCCCAGCCGCCTAGCTTATCTTGTTATGTTAACGACGTTGTCGCCGTGCTCAGCTTCTAATACTTCAAGAACACAGGCAAGAATTTTACGACTTGTATCGTGGACTGCCTTGAAGCCTTTTGAGCTGCTTAGTCCTGCTGCGCCGTACTGCTGCATGGATGCGCTTATCACTGTCGACCCTCCCGACCAACCACCGATTGCTGCTACGTGAGATTTGTTAGCGTCAACAGAGTCTGACAGCGCCTTTAGCGTACGCCGTAAAAAGTGAGCAATGAGTGTTTTATTACCTGTCGCTGAACGCATCTTATTGCTGATATTTTTGGACGTATTGCTTTCTGTGGTGGCGCGGCAGTGCTTTATAGCTTCTGGCAAGTATTGCCGTAAATACTCTTTACCAAAAACTATTGGCACTACTCGGCGGCGTTGCTCTACGTTAACTTTAACGTCTTGGCTTTTGCCTATAGCGACCTGTGGTATTTCTGCGCCCAAGTCTGCTGTTACTTCTTCAGAATTTAGCCGCGTTATCTCGCTAACCATCGCCCCGCTCTGATCCATAAATACAATGGCAGCACTAACTTCAGGCGTTTTTGTATCTGCTAAACAGGTTGTTACAAGGCTGACTAGTTCTGCATCGCTTAGTACAGTTTTCGGTTTTGGTGGGTCAGCTTTTATACGCTTACTGGTGGGCGTTATTAGCTAACCAAGCCTGTATCTGTCACTGGCGAGCCTCAGGGCTGCAAGAGTTTCGCGCTATTCACGCCTGATGCTTTGCACTTTGATTCCTCGCTCGCGTCGATCAGCCCAATAACGGTCCAACCCATCATGAATGACATCGAGTAGGTTAGGTGTGCTCAGGCTTTGCTCGACTATGTAGGCAAAGACGTTTTCCCAACGTCGCTGCTTGCGCGGTGGAGCTGTTGCAGCCTTCTCTATTTCTGTTTCTGTAAAGGCGTTAGAACCGCTGTTCTCCATCAGTTTCAGCTGCAAATCAAACTCGTCATTGGCTGCCGCGTAGGCGCGATGAAGCTCAGCATCTGTGTACTGACCCAGTTTGAGCCTGAGCGGATGGGTAAACCTAGGTCTGCCGAGATGCTTCAGACGAGAAGGCCAAGAGCGTTCGTAGAAGGCTATTTTTGAGTGATCTAACGTAGCGTGGATAATTGTTTGGCATGCTTTTCAACCCGTTTCCGTAACGATTTACGTAACCATNNGGTCTGTTATATGGCAATAAGCCTTATATAACAAGCACTTAAACATAGGAGATGGTGCCCAGAAGAGGACTTGAACCTCCACGCCCTTTCGAGCACTAGCACCTGAAGCTAGCGTGTCTACCAATT
>DNHK01000344.1 GCA_003485905.1 Gammaproteobacteria bacterium
GCCTATCTGCCGTGGTCTCCGCTGGCAGGTGGAGCGTTGTCGGGGAAGTACGTTGCCGGCGCTCGACCTGCGGGGTCTCGATGGACAGCAAGTCAACGACTTGGTTTGTTTCGAGATACGGCACGCAGTGATGCAGCGGTCGCTGCATATATGGCGGTTGCTGAGCAGTATGATTTAACAGCTACGCAGCTCGCGCTTGCATGGGTGAGCCAAGTGAACGGCGTTGCTTCTACAATTCTAGGGGCAACATCTGAAAATCAGTTGCGTGAAAATGTAGCTGCTTTTGATGTGCAGTTGTCTGCCGAGTGTATTGCGGATACAACCGCTGTGCTTAAAAACCACCCGTTAACATTCTAAATTTCTGCACCACAGCTCATGAATCATAGGAAATGAAAGTTCTTATCGCGGGTGGTGGTATAGGTGGATTGACCGCAGCACTATGTTTGCATGAGGCTGGTCATGATGTGCGTGTATTTGAGCGTGCTCCAAAATTTGAGGATGAAGGCGCAGGCATCCAGCTGGCTGCCAACGCGACCAAAGTATTGGATGCGCTAGATTTACTATCTAAGCTAAGTGACCTCGCGGTTGAGCCAGAGTCTATTGATGTACGTGAGTTTGATACCGGTGACTTGCTATATCAGTCTCGACTGGGTGCAGCGTATCGGCAGAAGTATCGCGCCCCGTATTTTCATTTACATCGATCAGATTTAATTGAAACGCTTGCTACCGAATTGTTAGTACGTGCGCCTGGCTCGATACAGTTTGGTGCGGCGGTTACAAAGTACTCTGAAACTGAAAAAAATGTTTCTGTACAGCTTGAGAATGGCACGTCGGAATGCGGAGATTGTTTAGTCGGTGCCGATGGCATTCGATCAGCAGTTCGAACTCAGATGCGTGGTAAAACACCGATTCAATGGACAGGAAATGTTGCGTGGCGGGGAGTGCTTGATGCTACCGAGCTTGCTGATGATTTTATGGAAAAGGTGGTGACCAATTTTGTGGCTTATAAAAAGCATATGGTCGTTTATTATGTGCGAGCCCAGAAAGCGATCAATTTTGTTGGCGTAGTAGAAAATCGAGATTGGCGAAATGATTCTTGGGTTCAAAAATCACCGCACAAAGAATTAATGGCTGATTTTGCTGGATGGAATGAGACTGTTCAAACCGTGGTTAATCTCACTCCAGTGGATCAATGCTATCGTTGGGCGCTACACGATTATCAACCGCTTGATCGCTGGTGTTCAAAACGCGTTACTTTACTGGGTGATGCTGCTCATGCCAGTTTGCCGTTTTTGGCTTCTGGCGCGGCGATGGCAATCGAGGACGCCAGAATCCTACAGCGCGTGCTCGAAGGACATGAAACTACCACCGCTACAAGGCTTCACCTGGCGCTAGTAAAGTACCAGCGAAATAGGATGTCACGCACGGCAAGCGTGCAAAAGCGGTCTCGTAATGTTGGTCAGCTTTACCATTTACCGGGTCGGTTGTTGCGTCGCGCAGCATTTAAGGCTTTGGGAACGCGCACGGGTAAGAATGAGCATTTTTTACCTCAATACGATGCCAACATTATTCCGTTGGTCTAAACGTGTGAACTAAAAAATGAGGATTAGACCGGGATAATGTCAGTAAAATTAGTAGAGTTTTTGCGGACCAAACAAATTGGAGAAAACACCTTTCGAGGTAAAAGCCGGGACTTGGGAACCCCCCAAGTTTACGGTGGGCAAGTATTAGGTCAGGCGATTCATGCCGCTCAAATGACTATCGAAGAGAGATCAATTCACTCTGCGCACGCGTATTTTTTGCGTCGAGGTGATTTTAATCAACATATTGATTATCAGGTTGAGCGCAGCCGCGACGGTGGTAGTTTTTCTGCACGCCGGGTCGAGGCAATACAACATGGGCGTCCGATTTTCAATCTTTCAGCTTCATTTCAAAAAACAGAAGATGGCATGGAGTATGCGGAGAAATTCGAAATGCCGCCGGGGCCGGATGAAATAGAAGTGTCACAAGAAGAATTGGACAGCATTAATTTACGCTCTAATATATTGTTTGATTCAGCGTTCTCGATTCGCCCAGTCAAGGTCTCGCGGTTGAAGGAAAACGCAAAAATTCAATTTTGGATCCAAACAGAAGAGAAATTACCAGATGACGAACCGACTCAGCGTGCGGTGCTCGCTTACATTTCTGACTTTGGTTTGTTAGCTGCCGCGACAATTCCACATGGGTATATGCCGCGTGTTCAGATCAAGAAAACTAAACGCAAATTGATGATGGCCTCAATAGATCATGCGATTTGGTTTCATCGCCCATTACGGATGGATGAGTGGCATTTGTTTTCTACTTCACCAGTTTCAACATCAGGAGCCCGCGGTTTAGCACAAGGGCGGATGTTTAATCAGGCTGGCCAATTAGTCACGTCAACCGCACAGGAAGGATTGATGCGTCAGTTAGTTTAGAGCCAATCGAGAATGCACTTTTGCGCACCAGATGGGTTCTCAAACGGCACCATATGACCAGTATTTTCGAGAAACTGAAGACTTAAAAATTTGTGTCTATCGATTCGCTTTCGCTGCCCGGCATATGCATTGTAAAAATAGCTTGTGGTCCCAGCTAATAGCAGCGTCGGTATCGAAACCTTTGCGAGTAGGCCTAAACTGTAATGCACTTGACGAAAATTATGCGCTTCCCATTCAGTGGAGTATGCGAGCTTGTAGTCGTTCTCTTGCGTTTCTATCAGGCCGTACTCAGCGTAGTCCTGCATTGCCTGAGATGTACAGTTTTTAAAGGCCGTCTTCGCGCTATGGTAATCGATAAATTCCGTTTTGTTTGACCAAACTTTTCTACGCAGCAGCGTACGAGAGACCAGCGGTAACGAACGTTCGGCGATTCGCGGTAGATACTGCCATACGAAGCTGGTGAAAAGTGATGGTGTGGTCGCTGGCTCGATCAACACGAGCTTGTGAAATAAATCGGGTCGTTTTATAGCTGCGATTAGGGTCACGCTACCCCCTAATGAATGGCCAACACCAACATATTTATGAATTTTGCCGGCGTGGGTATTAGCTTGCTCAAGAAACTCAATTAGGTAATCAGCATAAAGTTGCCAGTTGGCGTCTTTTGTTGGAGTGCCACGTTCTGGCCACATACCGCGGCCTTCTAAGCCGAATATAGAATACCGATCGGTAAATGGTTCAATAAATGATTGGTAGGAACCTATAGGAAAGCCATTTGCTGCCTGTATATGTATAGGGTTTTGATGCTGTTGATCTATGCGATTTAGTTCAAGATAGTTTGCTTCGAGCCCACCAATTGTGGTGTGCTGTCCGACTAACTTATTTTTTTGACCCGTCATAGTTCTCAATTTCTTGCTGATTGAACAGCGGGTTCCATATTGGTCATATCACGCGGTATATAAACACTTTATGGGGTAGCGAGCTGCGTTAAGAGATATCCCAACGCTGACAATGACCTACTTAAACATATCTGGATAGGGGTTGGGTTCTGTCAAATCGATAGTTTTATCAAAACCGTCTACTGATATTTGCGTATTTGTTATCGATATATCGCTGTCACCTAATGGGGCTTCTCCAAAGCGATATATTGTTGGCATCGGGGCTTCCATACAAACCTGGTCGTAGGACTGCGCCGCTTGCCCCACTTCTGCATTTCGATCTAAGTAGGCAGCATAGGTTTTTTTACCATAGCGGTTCTGCAGCATTTTTGCGACTAGGCGAGGAGAAACTACGGTACCCGTGGCATTATTTCCGCCAAAGCCTTTTGAATTTAGAAACCCGATTTCGGCATGGCCATGTAGGTCTATATCTGATTTCGATATGCTGAGTCGATCCGCATGAACATCGTCCGCAACACTATCAATAGTAGAAACGCCCGGTAAAATTTCATCTGAAAAGACCCCAAGCGAATTAATTAATTGATCAGCGCTGGCAGCACCTACAGAATGACCGAGATAAGCTTTTACCGCAGTTATTGGCCAATTCTTAATATTGAAAGCGCGCGCTACCTGATCAAGAATTAAAGACTCGGTGACCCTGTTCTGTGGGGTACTGGAGCCATGCGCCAGCAAAAAACTATTGGAGCGAACCATTTCATCGCCAAAAAGACTGCGTGCAGCGCCTACTGCTTTTGCCAGCGTAATATAATTACCGGGCCCAGGAGATGAGATCGATTTTTTGATACCATCTGCGCTAACGAACACGTTGCTTACGGCGGCATGGGTCGTGGCGCCAAGTTCTATAGCGAGTGCATCATCAAATAGCACGACATACTGGCCAGATTCCGCTAATACAAATCCTGAATTATTGCCGAATGGCCGACTTGCACGCCTATAGTCAGGAATATCCACACCATCAAGTTTGCGCAAATTTTCGTCGGTTACCAGGGCGCTCATCGCTGCGTAGCCTTCAATTATTTCCGGAGTTATTGGCGCTTCGGCACTTCCGACGATCGCTACACGTCTGCGTCCGGATTTGATTTCATCGACTGCAAGACGCAAGTTGTATAGAAAGCTAGCACAGGCGCCAAGCGCCGCACCGGTGGCGCCAAGACTTCCCAGGACATAGGCATTAACAAAATCTGCTGGCATTTGGCTTAACCCTAATGCAATCTGTTTTGAGCTTACTCGTTCGCCCCGTAGGCGAGCTTGCGTCATGCCTCCCAAGCCATTTTTGTCTAACTGGCCCATCGCGCTTCCGGCGTAAACGCAGACTTCATCCGGCTTAACTTTCTGCTTAATAGTCTCCCAATCAATACCTACCGATTGCACGGCATCCGATGCGGCAATAATAGAGAGCTGTAAGCCACGAGGGTGAAATCTGGAGTTGTATAAAGCTGCAGGGTCGAATCCGCTTGGTAGTTGTCCAGCTGACTGAACTGCCAGTTGTCTATAGGTTTTGATCTTGACTTCTGCATCGCCCGTCATCGTAAGGCGGACCATACCCCCACTAAGCGCCTCTGCAGTACAGCCAGCGGGCATCGGTTTTGGTAAATTATTCGCCGCGATAACGATAGTATTATTTTCTTGGTCAGGTGAAAATTTAACCGCTAGATTGGCAGGTATCTTATTGGGGTCAAACAAGTTAGTACCGATTTGGCGCACCAATGTTCCATCAATGCATTGCTGCCCGACCAATGTTTCTATATCTGCAGAACTTATTGATTCGCCATTTTCCCCGTGGCGTAAATTCATCAGGCTTGCCAGACTGAGAAACATATCTGAACGCCTGGTTCCCTGTACGGAGTCAATAATGGTGCGTCGATACGCATGATGGAATGACGAGCGGCCAGCGGGTCCTACTCCTCCAAATCCGACAATTACGGGTAATCGCATAACTAACACTAAAAAATGTTGTCCTTTCGCACAAAATTATAGGATAACCATTCTTTAGTTATTAAGGTATATTGGCCAAATAATTTGGTATTTTAGACAATACAGGCGATAGGAATATGAAATTAGCATTTGTTATCTCCGATCAGATGCTTGCTGCTAGCTTGCTATTACCACTGGAAATGTGGCGTGCTGCAGAATATGCGCGGATCGCTTCGCGTAAGTCGGGTTCAAAATTAGATGTGCATTTGGTTTCAGCAGACAATCAAAGTAGTAATTCCTTGGCGGAGATACCTCTGATCCCCACAGCAAAGCTGTCAGATATCGAAGCAAGTGATATTGTTTACTTACCCGCCCTTTGGAGAAACCCTCGGCCGGTACTTACAAAATCCGAAGAGCTTTATGCGTGGTTAAAGCGACAATTTCAGGGTGGCAGCACTTTGGCGGCTGTTGGAACAGGTTGCTGCTTTCTAGCTGAAGCGGGTTTGTTAGATGGTAAATCGGCCACCACCCACTGGCACTATCTGGATGAATTTCAACGGGACTATCCTCACATAAATCTGAAGCGAGACTATTTTATAACTGAATCGGGCTCCATATTTTGTGCCGCCAGTGTTAATGCTCTTGCGGATGTCACCGTTTACCTGATTGAGCGTTTTTACGGCACAGAGATTGCCAGTTTGGTAGAGCGCAATTTTTCGCACGAGATTCGCAGGCCCTATGAGAAGTATCGGTATTTTGACGGTGACGATTTGCAACACGTGGACGAGACGGTAGTAGAGGTTCAGTTGTGGATGAAACGACACATGAATGAATTGGTGGAAATCCCAAGCTTGGCGTCCTTTTTTGGATTGAGCGCTCGCACATTGAGTCGGCGCTTCAAGGTAGCCATAGGCAAATCACCGTTAGAGTATTTGCAGAAACTTAGAATCGAGACCGCTAAGGAATTGCTTGAATCAACAAATCTAAAGGTCTCAGAGATTGCATATCGCGTCGGCTACCACGATCAAGGGTATTTTAGTCAGTTGTTTCGCCGAGAGATGTCCGTATTGCCCTTGCAATATAGAAAGACGGTAAGGGCAAAGATTTTTTCAATTGATTGAGATTATGCTTTTATTATTTTAGATCTAAATAATCGATACAAAATCGTCGCAACGTCCGGATGATGTATATATGCTTACGATCTTCAAAAATTTTCGGAGTTTTAGTATGCCAACTGATAAGCGTGTTTTAGTGACCTGGCTGTTAATTGCCTTTGTTTCTTTTGTATTCTTGCAATCGTTATTTTTTAAGTTTCAAGGTCATGAAGAGACCCAAATTATTTTTGGAACGATAAGTGATTGGATGGCCGATATAGGCTTGTTGGCCTGGGCGGCGCCACTATTTAATTCTATTGGTGGGTATGCCATTGGCTCAGCAGAGTTAGTGGCAGTGATTCTACTGTGGATCCCAAATACAAGGACAATCGGTGCGACTCTAGGCTTGGTTGTAATTTCAGGTGCAATATTCTTTCACTTATTCACTCCATTGGGAGTAAACCGGGTAATTAATGAAGCCGGGGATACCGATGGTGGCGTGCTGTTTTACATGGCCTGTGGCGTCTGGGTTTGTTGCGCGTTGATACTATATTTAAGAAAGCCCAAGGGTTAAATATTTAGCAGGGGTTAGCTTTGATTGGTAACAAGTTTTGGATCACGCTAGTTGCTGTAGTAGGTTATGGTGCTTGGGCGTTTTATAGCAGCGTTTACGATGGCACGATGGATAAGCATTTTAATGTAGCGATACGTGCCGCACTGATACAAGGCACGTATTCGGGTGTGCTTACCTTGATTAATCTTTCAGTGCTGGAGTTTCTGTTTTTAAAACTTAATTCCTTATTGCCCTGTCTGGGGAATATAATTGCTACCGTATCGTGCGCCACAATTGCTCAGTACCTGGTCATTGTCCCAATTCATCTGATTAATGGGACTCCCAATATTGTTCTGACTTTGGCCCCCGGTTTTATAATAGGTACTGCGTTTAGCACGGCGTACCTATTTTCGGTGAAAAAAAAGTTTTATCCTCTCACTTAGACTTCTTGGATGCGTGTCACTTATTTTCAAAGAAAACGCAGAGACAGCACTTTTAGCCTGGAGTTCATATTTAATGATATACGTGAACGGTTAGGTGACAAAATCGAGTCAAAAGTCTGCATCGCGCCTTTTTATAGCAATGGCATCTTTCGTCGTCTCGCAATTATCTTTCACGCGAAGTTGCGAGAAGATGAAATCAACCATATCACTGGCGACAATAATTTTACTGGGTTGCTACTGAAACAAAGCCGTACCGTGTTAACAATACTGGATTGTGCAGATTATGAAATACGAACCGGTATTCGAGGGTGGCTGCTTCGCAAGGTATGGATCAACTGGCCAATTAGGCAGAGCGCTTTAGTCACCACCATTTCAGAAGCATCTCGTCAGGCAATTTTGCGCATATCAGCTTGCTCAGCAGAAAAAGTTGTTGTAATCCCAGTGGCCGTTTCTAAGGCGTATCGTTATCAACCCAAGCCAGAAATCAGCGAACGTCCAAGAATTCTGCAGGTTGGCACTTCTATTAATAAAAACTTGGAACGGTTAGCTGAAGCAATTAAGGGGCTCGAGTGCACATTGGTTATAGTGGGCCGATTAGGTGACGTGCAACGCAGGCATCTAGACGTATTGGAAATTAACTATGAAAATCACGTTGGCTTATCAACTGGTGAGTTGACAAAGGAATACGAAAAGTGCGATTTGTTGGCATTTGCTTCTCTATATGAGGGGTTTGGAATGCCGATTGTTGAGGCGCAGATAGTTGGTAGGCCTGTGGTTACGAGCAATCTAAGCTCTATGCCAGAGGTGGCTGGTAAAGGGGCTTGCTTGGTTGATCCAGCTAGTATTAGTAGTATCCGCGCCGGAATCGAGCGCGTACTTACTGATAGCGAGTACAGAAAAACACTGGTTGCAGAGGGACGGCTAAACGCCAAACGATTTGACGCAGTGAACATTGCAGATCAGTATTTCGCTGTATATCAAGGTGTTCACAGCAAGCATTGATGGACCCACCGCGTTATTTCTAACCGCGGTGGTCTCTGTTGAGGTTATCTGAGGTGTCAAAGGTGTTGATAAGTAACGCT
>DNHK01000169.1 GCA_003485905.1 Gammaproteobacteria bacterium
ACGACAGGTCTATTCGATGTTTCGTAATTTTGGATTAGGTAAAAAACCTAACTGAAGGTTATTTAGTTAATGTTTACTGTAGAGGTGATAGTTTTGATGCTTCTGCGCGGTAAATACTGATTGCCACTTTAAGTGAGCTACGTAAATAATTAATATTTCTCGTATTTTTCCAAATTATGGTTATACTCCGCGCCCCAGAAGTTAGCATCTCCGTGTGATTGCTCCTTTGCGCTAGATAGGTTTTGCGTGATTAGTGATGTTGGAACCGCCGGCTTCGTTATGACCGGAGAGAGAGATGTCAGATAAGCCGACCGAGCGCAGCTCGGACTCGCCAGAGAAGGCGAAAATGGATACCGTTTTATTTAGTGACCTGGGTTTGCCAGAGTCTTTAATGAAAGCGGTTACAGAAGTTGGTTATGAAGTGCCTTCGCCTATTCAGGCGCAAAGTATTCCGGTTTTACTGGACGGCCGAGATGTTCTAGGGCAAGCCCAAACCGGCACCGGGAAAACTGCCGCTTTTGCATTACCGTTACTTGCGAATATCGATATTAAGTCGAATAAAACACAAGTAATTATTCTGGCGCCAACCCGTGAATTGGCTATTCAAGTAGCCGAAGCCTGCGACACCTACGCTAAGCATCTTCATGGAATTAACGTGTTGGCTGTTTATGGTGGCCAATCCTACGACAACCAGTTGCGCCAGCTAAGACGTGGAGCACAAGTTGTTGTCGGCACGCCCGGACGTGTCATGGATCATTTACGTCGAAAAACCTTAAAACTACAGGATTTACAGGCCTTGGTTTTAGATGAGGCTGATGAAATGCTTCGTATGGGCTTTATAGATGACGTGGAATGGATTCTTGAGCAGACTCCTGATTCGCGCCAAATCGCATTATTTTCAGCAACCATGCCCGCGCAAATTAAGCGTATAGCTGACAAGCATCTTCAAGACCCGAAACATATAAAAATAATCAACAAAACCGCAACCGTTGCAACTACCTCCCAACGTTATGCAATGGTGGCTCAGCGTCACAAGTTGGACGCTATGGTGCGCGTGTTGGAAGGTGAAGAACACGATGGCGTAATTATTTTTGTGCGAACTAAAATAGCTACCAATGAGGTGGCCAGCAAACTGCAGAGTCTCGGGTACAAGGCCGAGGCTTTGAACGGTGATGTCGCGCAGAATCAGCGCGAAAAAATTGTCGAACAGTTGAAAAAGGGACGTTTAAATTTGCTGGTGGCTACTGATGTTGTAGCACGTGGACTTGACGTAGACCGAATTAGTCACGTTATCAATTACGATGCCCCACATGATACAGAGTCATATATTCATCGTATCGGCCGTACCGGACGCGCTGGGCGTAGCGGCTGCGCAGTATTATTCTTAACGCCCCGCGAAAAACGTATGTTAGGTACTATTGAACGGGCGACTAAGCAGAAAATCCCTGCCTTACAGTTGCCAAGTACCGACGATATAAATAGAGCACGTGTTGAGCGGTTTAAACAACGAGCGCTTAACGCGACTAATAGTAAAAATATAGAGACTTTTAGGGAGATATATAACGAGCTCGCGCATAAAAGTGATCTAGATAATGATTTGATTGCTGCCGCTTTTGCATTACTTGCGCAAGGTCAGGCACCCCTATTTATTCAGGATAGTGATCTTCAAGTTAGCAATGCTAGAGACAGTGATAGCGGCAAGCGTGGCCGGGATGGCGGGAATAGCAATCGACGAGATCGGCCGCAAAGAGGTGATCGACATGATCGTAAAGACTTTGGAGACAAACGTCGTAATTCACGTGGTGATAAACCAGCACCAGACCCAAAACCTACCCCACTTACCGATTTCCCTGATATTGAAATGGCGAGGTTCCGCTTAGATGTCGGCCACACCGATCAAGTAAAACCTGGGAATATCGTAGGGGCTATTGCTAATGAGGCCGATTTGGATGCCAAGTACATCGGTGAAATTGAGATTCGTGAAGATTTTTCGACTGTCGATTTGCCTGCCGATATGCCTAGAGGAATGTTAAAACTGCTGAAGCGGGTTCATGTTGCGGGTAAGCCTCTGGATATTTCCTACTACGGTAAAGAGCAGCCTGAATCTAAGCGATCTTCGTCGGCCAAGTCACCTAAACGTTCGGCCTCGCCAAAAAATAAGAAAGGTGGAAAGCGGCAAGAACGAGCGCGACGAGAAGAAGTCATAGCGCCATCTCCCCCAAAAGTTGATATGAATATTATGCGTCGTGGACGAGGATCAAGATCAAAGTCCAAGTAGGTACGGGTTTGCGCTTCAGTGTTCCGTAAAATCTTTACTCTATTAATTTCACTACCGCTTGTTGAAGTTGTTGCTTTAGATCTAGGTTTGTCAGTTTGCCGGACTGTGTATCAAAATTCTCGTTAAAGCTGGGTATCGATAAACTTGCTTTTATGTCTGCGTCAAACCGAGGTAGTGAGCTGAGGGCCAAGGCCATTACTGTTGCGCCTCCACGAGCTCCGGGTGAAGTGGAAAGAACCACTATTGGTGTATTTTGAAACACTTTGCCTTCGATTCGGGAACACCAATCAAACAAATTTTTCCATGCCGCCGAATAGTTACCGTTGTGTTCGGCGAACGAAGCTATGATTCCATCGGCCTCCTTAATTTTAGCCAGAAATGCCTTAGCATTGTCTTGCTGACCATCTTGGTTTTCTAGATCTTGGCTGAATAGTGGTAGCTGAAAGTCATTTAAATCTAATACTTCCAATTCTATTTCATCGTGCGATTTCACCAATAAAGAACCGGCATAGGCCGCTAATTGTTTGTTGATTGATTTACTGCTACTGCTTGCGCCAAACGCGATGAAGTTCATGTTGTGTGATTTCCGTTAATACTGTTTTCTCTCGGGTGCCGCATTCTACACTGGATGATTTATGCAAGAACGTCGTTCACGCGATTGCGAAGCGAAGGGAGTAATTCGATTTCGAACCAGGGATTTCGGCGCAGCCAGATATTATTTCTAGGACTGGGATGTGGAAGTGGAATCATCGTTGGCCAGTGATCCTGCCATGATCTGACCAATTCGGTAACTGATCCAGATTTACTTCCAAAGTGGTAGGCCTGTGCATACTGTCCTAGGACTACTGTGAGCTTTAAGTTTGCTAGGTATTCAAGTAGCTGTAGGCGCCATGCGGGAGCACATTCAGGTCTTGGTGGCAGATCGCCTGATTTTCCAGTTCCAGGAAAGCAAAAACCCATCGGTAATAGCGCTACTTTTTCTGGATTGTAGAACGTTTCACGAGATACGCCTAGCCACTCACGTAGGCGGTTTCCGCTTGCATCCTCAAACGGCACACCGGATTCATGAACAACTCTACCGGGTGCTTGTCCTGCAATTAATATTCTGGCCTTTGGATCAATCTGAAGAACCGGACGAACCCCATGCAGTAGGTTGGGCTCGCATATGGTGCAAGCACGTACTTCGCCTAAAAGGTTTGAAAACGAGGTCACGAATGCTGCCTTATTTTGTTACGGCGAACCAAATTAGTATTGCTGGTAGGCCTTAGGAACTCGAACTGCAGAACTGGAGATCTAGAGTGAGAATAGTCGCTCCGCGTTACCGTGGTAAATCTTATGTTTATCGCTATCACTAGTCTTGGCTTCATCAATAAATTTTACTGATTCATCTACAGACTCATACGGGTAATCAGCGGCATATAAAATTCGATCAGCACCAAGTTCTTCTAAAGACAGCTGCAGTGACGACTGCTGGGCCACACCAGAGGTGGTAATGACGAAATTATCTTTAAAATATTCACTAGGCAGTTTACGCATTTCTTTTACAGCGCCAATTTTGAATTGCAGTAAATAGCGGTTATCAATTCGTTGTAAATAGAAGGGGATTCCTTCGCCCATGTGGCCGAGTATAATAATTAAGTCCGGGAATTGATCAAATACGCCACTCATTATCAGTCGAAGGGCGTGTAAGCTGGTTTCGACGGCAAATCCCCAACCTGCAAAATATAACCCATAATCCAAGTAAGGTTTAATCATGCTGGGTGACGGTGTGCGGGGGTGCAAGTAGATAGGAACTTTTAAAGCGTTTGCAGCTTCTAGAATTGGCCAGAACTTTCTGTCGTCTAAATACTCATCTTTGGTATGCGAGTTGATGATCGCTCCCTTAAGTCCTAGCAAGGATACGGCACGATCAAGTTCTATCGCAGCTAGTTTAGGTTGCTGAGGGGCAATAGCCGCTAGACCTGTAAAACGAAGCGGATACTTTTTGACAGCTGCTGCGAGATAGTCATTAGCATGCACCGATAATTCATGAGCGAGTGTGCCTTCAAGCACTTGTACTCCGGGCGACGTGATCGAAATGACCTGCATATCAATTCCGCTAGCATCCATGTCTTTGATACGGCCTGCACCAAGATCTATCAGGCGTTTATGAATAACTTCGGTTCCGGGACTGGGTTTGAGAATCGTATCTCCCATCATTCTGAAGCCTGGTTCACCCGGTGCTCCAGCGGCAATTATTTTATCCCATTCATCTGCAATTTCTTGGGTTACGAACGCCTCTTCCGTGGCTATTTTTTTAAAATTGCTTTGTGCGGTTGCCATGCCTGATGCTAAACCGTGCATTGCCAAAGGTAAAGTTATTGCCTTTTTAATAAAGTCACGTCTGCCAGGGCTGTTTGGTAATTTATAAATGTGCACCACCTTTAACGAAACATGTATTTATACAGTTTTTGCATAGTGGCGTTGGCGGAGAGACTACCGTTTTCAAATCAGGGTTCGGTAATAAAAGGTACGCTTACATCGGCGTACTTGGGCTCGAGCGCTTCAGCCTTGAATGCCTTCATTGTTTGAAAGGGAGTATCGACCAATAACATATTGGTTATCCAACCTGGCAGGCTAGACCCAGGATCCATATGCGTTTGGTTGATTACTTTGACCTGTCCTTTTCCTAATGGTTCAAACCGCCAAGTGGTCTTTGCTTCAGTGAGACGCACCCTGCCAGGAATTGGTTCCAGAATATCCGTTGTCGCGACACTTAACATTTCCACGGCTTTCGACCTTGAATCCTGTGTCCACTTAACATGCGCTAAAACATCTCGGTCTTTTACTGGGAATGGAAGATTATTGTGGGTATATATATAGGCTTCTGATTCACTAATACGTTCGTAAAAATAAGAGTTTTCGCACCCCTCGGCCCATTCGGAACAAGCATCCGCATCGCCGATAAGCGCGACCAGCGAAGATATTCGTCCTTCAAATGTACTTTCAACTTTTACTTCCTTGTACGGCGAGCCCTCCACACTACGCGTAAACACTTGAATGTCTTCCT
This sequence comes from Gammaproteobacteria bacterium, assembly GCA_003485905.1. Lineage (GTDB taxonomy): Bacteria > Pseudomonadota > Gammaproteobacteria > Arenicellales > Arenicellaceae > UBA10349. The sequence goes on from DNHK01000169.1 coordinate 5,328, forward strand.
TATCCCTTTGTAATTCCCCAATCGCCTTCAGCAGCTAGAACGATATTAGTTAAAAGGCCAAAAGTTAATCCTATGAAAATATTGTTCATTTGATTTCTCCTTATCAATCGACACTTAACAATAAACAGCTTCGACACTACTGATGCTAACAGAAAATAGTATTTTGCGTAAATATTCCGTAGGAGAGTTTAGTAACTATTTGATTAATATATATTTTATAATAATATGCCTATTATTAAACCTTGATGATCGGTGTGTTATCCG
>DNHK01000019.1 GCA_003485905.1 Gammaproteobacteria bacterium
TGGCATCTTCCATTGACTGATTAGCGCCTTGCCCCAAATGCGGCAACATGGCATGGGCAGCATCACCCAGCAGAGTGAGCCGACCTTCTGTCCAGATTGGCAATGGGTCACGGTCATAAAGCGCCCAAAGAAAAGTTTGTTCGACCTGCCGCAGTAATTTTTCTATACGTTGATCCCAACCCGAAAATTCCTTGCGCAACACATCAGGATCGCCAGGTGCTGTCCAGGATTCTTTGATTTTCGTATCACCCGGAACGAAACCGACAAAGTTTAACAGCGTGCCTGCCCTCAAGGGAAAGACGAGGAAGTGTTTCCCCTCACCTAGCCACATACGCCAAACATCAGCCGGCCAATCAGGCAGGAGCTCCCGTGCTATCACACCACGATAGGCAGCTGAGCCGGAAAATACGGGTACCGAGGGCGGAACCACGATGGGACGCAGCACTGAATGTATGCCATCACAGCCGATGACAATGTCCGCCTCGGCAGTCTTGCCATTCGCAAACGTCAGACGAGCCACATCGTCATCTTGTTCGAAACCAGTACATTCATAGCCGGTTTGAATCACACCCTTAGGCAGCGGTCCGGCCAGGAGATCAATCATGTCGGCGCGATGCATACCGAAAGTGGCATTCCAACCTGACGAATCCGTTACCTGAACAGGCGCGATCTCGGTACCATCTTGGTGATAATAGCGGGAGCCCTCTCCCACTCTGGCACCATACTTCTGCACCGCTGATTCTAGACCAAGCCGCTGAAGGTGACGGACACTGTTCGGGGTTAGGTATATGCCAGCACCTACTTCACCGAGTTCTTGCGCCTGCTCATAGACCGTTACTTCCAAGCCTTGCTTGATGAGTGCATTGGCAGTGAACAAACCTCCGATACCACCTCCAATAATTGCGATTTTAAAGCGCTCGCCCGTCATAACCGCTTACCCCTCATGTTACGTTAATTCTTGTTGAAGCCTTCTACCAGTAACCAGAAGTTGACTTACGTTAGGTAATAATCATTTCATGAAATCATCAAAAACGATACACAAGCGTCACCGGTTACCCTCTGAAATCACTTTCTATGCAGTATGGCTCAACTATATATTCAAGCTAAGCCGTCGAGCGTTTTTTAACTTTTTTAATATGGGAAAGCGTTTTGTGTCAGCGAAGAACTATCGATATTTTAGGCAACATACCTTTGCATCCTGGTGGAAGGCGGTAGCAATATCGATGTTACAGGCACAAACTTTTTACGATTTTATAGACTAGATTGTCAGTACCTAAATAACACTTGCCAATTATCTCACGAGGAAATAGATTCGTAGAGGCTTTCGACTGCTTCATCGCTAAGTAGGCTTTCAACTACAAAATTAACTCTCTTCATTGCACAACTCATGAATTCAAGTTATCAACTAATCAGCCAGTAGGAAATCAAAACACGATGAAAGCGAAAGACAGAGCGATAAATGATCTCGTGATTGCAAACCGTATCCTTGCCAAGGAAGAGATTGTTGACGCCTATGGTCATATCACAATACGAAACCCGGATAATCCAAATACATTTTTTATTGCCCGGTCACTTTCACCGGCACTAGTAACGGCTGAGGATATCGTCGAATTGGATATGGATGGCAATCCTGTCCATGAAGAAGGCCGCGTGCTCTACCTTGAAAGGTTTATCCATGCGGCCATACTTAAAGCCCGGCCTGAGGTGCTGTCGACAGTTCACGCTCATGCTGAAGATATTTTGCCATTTTGCATTGCAAACGGTACACCACTGAGACCGGTAATTCATTCGGGTAGCTTTATCGGGGCTAACGTACCGGTATGGGACATCGCTGATAGATTTGGTGACACAAATTTACTGGTTACGAATATGGATCAGGCGGACGATTTGGCCAAGACTTTAGCTAATAATAATGTTGCTTTGATGCGGGGACATGGATTTGCATCTGCTGCCCGATCACTAATTGAAGCTGTAAGAATGGCGGTATATTTGCCAAGAAATGCCCGTACTCTCTCCCGTGCATTGCAACTGGGAGGGGATATTAAGTCCTTGTCTCAAGGCGAAATAGATGCGCGGAACCTGGGCTATAAGCCCTATTCACCAGAAACCTGGCGTGCATGGGAATATTGGGCCACTAGATGTGATTGTGGTCATATGTTGGTAAAACCAGATGAGAACGAAGAGAGGTCGCTTCAGCAATGAATGTCGCTCACACGACGATGAAAAGATATGCGAATCCTTTAGCTAGTGAACACATAGCTGCTGTTGTGACGGTATCTTTAGAATGCGCTGTAGCAAGAAGCAAAATAACGGGAAGCTATAATTGTTAAAATTATCATTTGCTTGTGGTCCTTACGACAGAATGGAGGCCTTGCAATATAATCGAATTGAAGTCGAGGGGATTGATCTAAAATATTTGGAGATCCAGTCGCCGCGCGAAATCTTCGATCGGATGGTAGGTGAGATGGCTTTTGATCTGTCAGAATTATCTCTGTCAGAGCATGTTGTCATGACGTCCAGAGGCAACAGTCCGTTTGTTGCGCTCCCCGTATTCCCGTCTAAAGCTTTCAGGCATGGGTTTATCACTATTAGTAAAAAATCGGGGATCAAGGAGCCCAAGGATCTGGCGGGAAAACGTATCGGCGTTCCACTCTATACGATGACGGCGGCTATCTGGATTCGAGGCGATCTGCAAAACGTCTATGGCGTCGACTTATCCAATGTCCAATGGGTTCAAGGCGCCGTTGAAAAAGCCGGTTCACATGGCAAACCGCCCGCTGTGCCCGATTTGTTGCAGCCAGTTGATATAACCCAAAATAGCTCTGACAAGTCCTTATCCGAAATGCTGAGGGATGGAGAAATAGATGCTTTGATTGGTTCAAGGTTACCTGCTTCCTTACGCACAGATAGCGACAAGGTTACTCGTTTGTTTCCAAATCCCCGCGAAGAAGAAAAGCGATATTACCTTGAACATAAAATCCACCCGATCATGCATACGGTAGCTATTCAACGGAAAGTATATGAGGACAATAAATGGATAGCCTCCAGCCTGTTCAAAGCCTTTCTCGAAGCACGGAATTGGGCTATATGTTGCCTTGGTTATATGATGATTTACATGAAATTGATGATGTTTTTGGCAAAGATCTTTGGGCATATGGTGTGGATCAAAATCGCTCTACCCTAGAAGCATTTGTCAAATACATGAAACAACAGCATTTTATCGAGAACGAATTACCGATAGATGATTTATTTGTACCAATAGAAAGGTTACGCGATCAATAATTACCTTCCCGACCGCAGCCATAAATCTAATCGCTGGTTCACGAGTACTTTCGCAAAAATTATTTAAGGTAAGCTAAGCTGATAATTGATTAAAGAAGGGGCGAAATAATGTGGCAATGGCTTTTTGTGGCAGGGCTAATAATTCTCAGTGTGGGATGCTCTAATAATACCGAAGGGCAATTCCCACAGAAAAATATCTCCATTCTTATTCCGTACGGTCCCGGTGGTGGTTTTGATACAACGGTGCGAGTCTTTGCCCCGTACTTTGCTGCACAGCTGGGGGAAGGGATCAACGTGCTTCCACAGAATATGCCAGGTACGGGTGGACGGCGCGCTACTGCAAGTCTCTACCGTGCCGATCCAGACGGGTACACACTGGGACTACTCAATCTACCGGGTCTGGTTTTACCGAGCATTCTTGGTGAACAAGTAGACTATGAGCTTCGTCAGATGAGCTGGATAGGTCGAATTGAATCACAAGATTTTCTACTGTTGGTTCGAGCCGATTCAGATATCCATTCGATAGAAGATTTTCAGGCCCAGGATGAGATCACCTTTGTTTCTATAGGCTACGGAGCTACCGTCCTCGCCGCTATGCAAATCGTTGCTGAACAACTCGACTTGATGAGTAA
>DNHK01000130.1 GCA_003485905.1 Gammaproteobacteria bacterium
TTGGTGCTGAAATACTGGTAGAGGTGCTGTGCGCCGGCGGTTTCACCACCGCGAGGGCGTTGAGTGTTGCTGGCTCCAGGCACCATGGCGCTGTCCAGCTTGATCAACGTAGGTGCTGGTAAGCTGGCGGGCTGGGTTGATGATGGTCTGAACTCAACAGTATCTAGAGCTCGTCGAAACGCGGAAAATGTCGCTGGAAATCCGTTAGTAAATTGCACTTTATCCTGCAGGTACAAGGTGGTGCTGTCGTATTCCTCGAATAAGATGTTTGGGTACGCCAGCCGCAGAGACTGCCACATGACTGTTTTGTCGCTGCTGTGTTGGCGGCTGCGAACGATCCGATGAAAGCGCCCAGAGTCCAACAGGCTGGTAACGATCAGCTGCGGATTACCTTCCAAAATATTCAATTGCTGGCCGAGTTTTGCCAGACCTATGTGCAGATCCTGTAACGAGTCTCGAAGAAACCCCCAGCGATGCTCTCCCATCTGGCTATTCGAAAAACGATCGGTTTTGAGTCTTCGCTCATCCAAGCAGAACAAGATGGTCAGGGCATCATCTTGTGCCGCGGCGTTCAGCGCCGGATTATCCTGCAAGCGCAAGTCATCATTTAGCCAGTAGAGTGTGCTCATGGTGAGAGGAAAAACGCGGTCAGGTGCAGCGCAATGACCAGTGCGCTGACGCCCCCTCGCATAGCGCGATAATAGTTGGGCTGCAGACTAAAAACGGCTAATGCGTGCTCGCCGATAAGCAGGAGCCCAAACAACAACGCAATGACGAGGAGAGCCAGGCTATCCAGGAAAGTCACAGTCAAAACAGCGGCGATGACAATGGTGTTGCTCACTAGCAGGATCTGTCGTAATTGACGCACCGACACCGTGCGCTGCAGCAGGGCGGTGGTCCACCAGTTACCAGCCAGGAAAGCAAGAATGCCCAAAGAGTAGGCCTTCAGTAGGGGTAACCCCCACCAGGTCTCTAGGAAGGTGAGACAAATGGCCATGGGCAGAATGCCGGCGTAGCCCAACAAGGTGATCAAGCGTTGGTCAAATGGCGATTTTAACGCGAATAGCACGATGACTCCTAAATAGTGAGGTGTCTTCAACCGGAAAGCGACGCTGAAAGACAAGCCCTTTTTTGACTTTTCCAGTGGTCTTACGAACCTTGGGGTCGCGTGGATCAGCTGGGGTTAATCGCTCTTCAGGTCTTCAGGCAGAGCAAGGCCTCTCAACGGGACAGGTAGTATGAAAGCACAGGAGTCGACAGGCCCCGTGTTGCCTGTCGACGACTTCCAAGCTAGGGTGACCTTGCTAAAGATGTTAGGCTAAACCAGAGCTTGTCGATCACAGACTCCAGGGCGGATAGCGCCGACAATAGCGCTGATCTGGGGTTCTCAGCAGATGGATTGCTGCTGAGACCCTAAGGCCTGGTGTGGCGAAATTAAGATCAAAGCAGAAGCCTTGTGTCAGTAGCGCTCAGTAATGTTTACTTTTCGAAGCTAGCGACCGAATAAGTCAATTTGCGCCGCTGTTCAAAAGACACATCATTTAGTTAATCAAGGTCGATATTAATGTCAATGTTAACTGGTATTTCACCGGGCTGAAGGAAGAAGAATGGAGTTTGGTATTGTTTTCATCGCGATTTTGATCGCGATTGTGGCTGTTTTTATATTTTACAAAATGAAGGCTGAAAAGCCCGGGGCTGAGCCGGTAGACGAGTCAGTTGGGCCTGACCCCGTTGAGGATCTACTGAGTCTCAACTTGGATGTGCGTAAATCCTCTATGCCGGCGAATTTGGTTGAAATGACCGAGGAGTTGATTGATCTGATCGTCGATCTACTGCCGTTGGTGCGAGAGCAGGCGTCAGCGTCGGGCGAGTTGACGTGGACCGTTAACCGTATCTCTAGTGAATATTTACCGAATAAATGTGTCTACCCCTTCATCAAGCTTGATAAAAAACTGCAAAATGACGCGGCCATTGTCTCCTCTTATAAAGACAACATTGATGCGCTCAAAGATGAACTCGTCGCCGTCAAGGCGATGGTCGTTAATCGTGATATCCAACAGTTCAACGCTAAGGCGAAATTTCTAAAAAATCGTTTTGATAACACAGGAGCCTAACAAATGACTACTGAAGTAACTCCACCAAAGTGGGCCTTAGAAAAAGACTTGTCAACATTGAAAGATCGTACATTGGCTTTGGTTCAGTCAACCAAAGAAAAGTCTGGTCCGGCGCTGAGTCGTATCGTTGCCGGTATCGGCGAGGCGTCGCAGAAGAAAATGTCCTCCGCTAACGATCTGATGGCTGGCAGCGTTGGCACGCTGTTGAAAGGACTTGATGGTAAATCGCCAACCGGTGAAAAGCTGCTAGAGCTTCGTTCGGCGATGGATGATTTGAATCCACACTCGCTAAGCAACTCGTGGTGGTTTGCCTGGATGCCGAAAGGTGTCAAGCGCAAAGCGATTTCTCGGTTTATTAATCGCTATCAGCCGATGCAGGCCCACTTAAATGGAATTTTTGATGGTTTGCGCAATGGCAAAGATGAATTACTGGAAACCAGCATTGCCTTAGAAGAGCAGTACGACGAAATAGCGGCAGCCAAGAAAGAAATGGAAGCGGAAATTTATGTGGGCGAACTATTTATAAAACAAGTGGAAGAGCTTGAGGCTGTTGTTGATACAGATCCTCGCGAGCTGCAGAAGTTAGGCGCAGTCAAAAATCAAGCCATGCGCCGTATTCGAGATATTCGAACGATGGAGCAGGCTGCAGTGCAGTTTTTTATTAGCATTGATCAAACAGTCGCGACTAACAGTCTGCTAGGTGAGCAAATTGATAGTGCCTTAGTTGTTGGGCCAATGGTTATGAGTAACGCGTTGCGCATCCAAGCAGCGTTGGCACAACAAGACAGCGTCCGCGAGGCGGTGGAGAGTGTACAGAATGCAATGGGCGACATGATGGCTCAAAACGCCGCTGCGGTTAATCAAGCCGCACAGAAAGTCGGTGATATGTATAACAACCCAGTGATAGGACTCGAGAAGCTCGAGGAAGGCTTTGACCAATTAATGCAGGCGGTCAACACGGCCAATGCGACAATAGCCACCAGTACGATCAAAGCGCGAGAAACCAGTGATCGTCTCGCCCAAATGACTGCAGAGCTCGAGCCGGTGGCTGCCGGCATGCGCGACGCTCGTGGCGAAGGCGCTGCGCAAGAGCCGGTTCTGTCTTTGGAGAATGGGAAATCTGAGGCGGCTGTTAGAGGTTCTAATGACTGATTACAGGCAACGGTTTGATGCTATCCGGGGACTGTCAATGCACTCTGTTGGCGACCGACCTAAGGTCGATATCACAGCCGTCAAGCAAGGCGGCTATATTGAATTTGGCGGCGATTCTTTTCAAGTTGTGAAGCTCAATCGCTATCTTGAGGTGAAATGGGAGGACTTCTCTAAACTAAAAAAAGACTACTGGGTTACAGAAAAAATATAGATAGTCCAAATGTTGATACTAGATCGATAGAGAAAAAGTTAAAACAAATCAAACAAGAAACTGACGAATATTCAAAAATTATTCTTAATATTGAAGAGCTAAGATCTGACGTAATAGAGTCAGATAGAAATGTAGGTTCAGGATTTAATTACTTGAATTTAGCACTTTATATACTTGGTATTGCTTTAATTGTAGCAGTTGGTGCTTATGTGTATTTTCAACAACGAAAAATCTCATCACTAAGCAGTGCCACTGATAGCGCTGGTAGAAAATTTAGTGAGCTAGAAGGTCAACTCAAGTCAACTTCTGAAAGACTTCAATCTGTAGCTTCATCTACTCGTTCGTCCAACGATCAATCTAAGAGTCCAGCAAAAGCAACACAGAAACCGCAAACACCTGAAGAAATTATTGCAAACAAATATGATGAGTTAATTTCAGACTATAAAGATGCAATTGATGACTTTTCAAAAGTTATTACTTTTAAACAAAAATGGAACGGCTTAGCTCTAAGCAGAAAAGAAAGGCAAGATGGAACAAAAACTATTTTAATCAATTCGTCACGTGCTTTTGAAAAATCAGAGATTTGGTGTTTAAATTTTGATAATAAATTTTTTGCTTTTCCAGGATCAACAGTTAAATCAAATATGGCCGCATACATGAATCTTGATTTTGAAAAAGCACAAAGAGATTTTAAAGGTGTTTTCTCTATAACTAGTGGATCAAGTTATT
>DNHK01000067.1 GCA_003485905.1 Gammaproteobacteria bacterium
CAGTTATTGCTCGTTCCGACTGCTTTTTCACATCATTCTACGGCTGAGTATGATTTTTCAACGGTCGCAGAAATTGAAGGAGAACTGGTCAGTATAGATTGGAGAAACCCGCACGTAAGATTTACTGTTAGCGTGGCGGGGCCTAACAATGAGTTTGAGGATTGGAATATTGAGAGTGGCGCAGTTTATTTGCTCGAAAGGGGTGGGCTCGATACTAGTATGTTTACACCCGGAATGCAGATCAAAGTAGCTGGATCGCCGTCCCGATTTAGAAACGCAATGCAACCGACGAACATTTTGCTACCCAATAGTGAGGAGATTCAACTTTTTAATTCCAAGGGCTACCGATGGAACCAAGACGCAGTTGGCGGCCAGCTATTCAATCAGGAGGTGGATAGATCTGAATTAGGATTATTTCGGGTATGGAGTCTGGATGAAACTTCTTGGGGGGAATACCGGAATGGGTCCAAAATTATTGCGGATGCTAGGTTTGTAAATGCAGATGATCAAAGTAATCCTTCATACGATTCTAACCCCTGTGAGCCGCAAGGAATGCCTGGCATTATGTCGAATCCGCTGCCTATTCAGTTTATAGATCAAGGCGACTATATAGACCTGCAGATTAGTTCATTTTCTATATTGCGAAAGGTGTACCTGAACAACAGTAACCGTAGCGACTCAGCGCAAGTCTCGATGTACGGCGTATCGACAGGATCATATAGCGATGGGGTGCTGGAAATTCACACCACTCAAATAGATTGGCCTTATATTGATGACGCCGGTAGGCCGTTATCTCCCAATGCAGAGTTTTTTGAGAAATATACAATTGCAGAAGGTGGCAATAAACTTACATATACACAGACAATTAGCGACCCAGAAGTGCTTGTTGAACCAGTGACGATTGGCTGGAGCTACATTGATATCGGGGAAGAAACTATTAAGCCGTTGTTTTGTGAGGGCTGAGAAAGCTAAATTAGGACCCTATTTGTATTAAGATTTAAATTCACTAAGTTATCCTTATTTAGTTATTTAAAATCACATTTTGTATACCGGATACTTAATTTAACACTGTCAAGTTGCATGATTTTAAACTCAAGACCTAAAAATATGAAAAACCGTTTATCGTTAACAACGTTATACAATCCTACGTTAGTACTGTGCATATCTGCCTTGCTCGTTGCTTGTGGTTCAGGTCAAGAAGCCTCAACGTCTGTTTCATCGGAGTCATTTAAAGCTGAGCTGATAGATGTCCCTGATACCCAAATGGCCATTGTGCAAATGGGCAATGGCGGACCAGAGGTGCTCAAATACCAGAGTATCCCAGTGTTAGAACCGGCGACAGATGAAGTGCTCGTAAAAGTGGTTGCGACCGCGATTAATCCTATTGATTGGCGTTTCCGTGAGGGCGTTGGTCGTCCGCCTGTGTATGGTGTGGCCGGTGGAAATCCTGATGGTGGCGGGGCGCCTTCTTCGGGTACAACAACACCTCCGGCACCACCAACTGGCGAGAGACCACCCAGTGTGCCGGGTATGGATATCTCTGGAGTGGTTGTTAAGTTGGGCGAGGCCGTGACCAATATAGAGTTGGGAGATGCGGTGTTTGCCAAGCTGGCCACTGGTCAAACGATACTCAATGGTGGGTATTCTGAATATGCCATTGCACCGGCCAATCAAGTGGTTACAAAACCTACTGATCGGACTTACGCAGAGGCAGCGGGCCTCGGCACCGTAAGTATCACGGCCCTTCGAACCATTGAACACGCAGATGTTTCTGCCGGCCAGCGGGTGTTTATTAATGGTATTGCCGGTGGCATCGGCTCTTCCGCAGCACAGATTGCAAAGGCACGTGGGGCATATGTGTTAGGCACAGCATCTGGCGGGCATCACGAATATCTAAAAACCATTGGCGTTGATGAGGCGATAAATTATCGAGAGGTTCAATTTGATGAGGTTATCCAAGAGCCAGTAGATGTAGTAATAGAAACCGTAGGTACAGAAACTGCAAATCAAGCACTTAATATTCTTAAGCCTGGTGGTCAATTGGTGAGTATTGCTGGGCCAGCGGACCCTGATAAGTGCGAAGCAGCAGGGGTGATATGTGCCCGACTTGGCGGCCCAGTAGGTAGGTCCAATGAAGTTCTGCTGCAGGAGATTGGTCAATTAGCTGAGGCTGGTCAATTTAAATTAAACGTCGACACAACGTTCCCGTTAGAACAAGCCGGTGCTGCACAGGATTTAAATCATAATGTTGGTACTCGCGGTAAGATTATATTGATAGTCGACCCAGAAATGGCGGACCAAAAATAAACACAGTAGATTGATAGCAAATGACTGACAAAATTAATGATGATGCTTTGACAGCGTTAAAGATTGCCTTTACTTACATGCCTAAAGCAATAGATGTGACCAAGTACGAATATGGCGAACGGTGCCAAACGGTGCTGGATCAGGTTGAAGCAGTAAGGGAGGTTTTGCTGATCAACGATGTTGATCCGGAAGAAGTTTATGGTGAGATTAATCCGGAAATCACACCCAATTCGTCTTACTAATCTTTTTATTTGGCCTTTTTACGCAATCAAGGCAGTTCAGCGAACCTGAGCTAACCGCTAACTGGTAGAACCTTGAAGCCTCGATGACGAGTGTTAGTCCCAAGTAACCATGTTTGCATGTGCGGGGTAATTAGCTGGGACGATTACGTTATCTCTCGCAATTCTCTTTGTGTCAGGACAGTTCAGCGTGTAGTGCAAGCCTCTGCTTTCACGCCGTTTAAGGGCGCATTGAACAGTTAAGTCGGCAACGGTGACTAAATTTCGTAATTCGAGTAAATCACTGGAAACCTTGAAATTACTGTAGTAATCGCGAATTTCTTCCTTGAGTAAATCGATTCGATGGGCAGCACGTTCCAGGCGCTTATCGGTTCGCACAATCCCAACGTAATCCCACATGAAGCGGCGTAGCTCATCCCAATTATGAGCGACCACAATACGCTCGTCTGGATCGGTCACTCTACTTTCGTCCCATTCGGGAATTACCGGTGGTTTGGTCGCTTTAGTGAAATTGGCTGAGATATGTTGGGCGCTGGCGTCCGCCATTACCAGGCATTCCAGCAAGGAGTTGCTAGCTAAGCGGTTGGCGCCATGTAATCCGGTGCATGAGGCTTCACCGACGCAATATAAGTTGGTTAGATCAGTTCGACCTTGTAAGTCTGTGACCACACCGCCACAGGTGTAATGTGCTGCCGGTACTACCGGTACGGGCTCCTTACATATATCAAAACCATATTGCATGCAGTTTTCATAAATATTTGGGAAGTGCTCCAAGATGAACTCTTTCGGCTTGTGGCTTATGTCCAAAAATACCGAATCCAGTCCGTGCAGTTTCATTTCGTAGTCGATCGCACGAGCGACGATATCCCGTGGTGCCAGTTCTTCTAATTCATGATGTTGTTTCATGAATCTGGTGCCATCGGGCAATAGCAAACGTCCGCCTTCCCCACGCACAGCTTCGGATATTAGCGATGATTTTGCATGCGGGTGATACAAACAGGTCGGATGAAATTGCACAAACTCCATATTTGAAATACGGCATCCGGCTCGCCACGCCATAGCGATTCCATCACCCGTTGATGTGTCTGGATTGCTTGTATAAAGATAAGACTTTGAAGCGCCGCCGGTTGCAAGCACCACAGATTCGGCAGATATGATGCCTACTTTGCTAGCTTTGGTGTCCAAAACGTAAGCGCCAACTGCACGATCCGGGCTTGCCATGCCCAATTTTTGCGCGGTGATTAAGTCGATCGCAATATGATGCTCAAGCGTTGTAATGCCGGGTTCTGCCCGAACCA
>DNHK01000087.1 GCA_003485905.1 Gammaproteobacteria bacterium
TTACTGGATAGTATGTCTGTAAATGGTCCGCTTAACCTGCGTGTTTGGCACACGCTTAAATATCAAGCGTACGGTGTTGACGATGTTCCGGGTACCATTGAGCTGATTGAAAATAATACGGCCAATAGTACAGACGATTATCTCGGCCTTTTGGGTATTGGAGAGCACGTATATCTGCCGATGTTTGATCTACCAAATGTGACTGAACCGTATCCCGATGAGGTGGTGGATGAGTTTAGACAAATATCTCAGGCTGCGGCGAGCGGTGGTTACCGAATCAATGAACACTCTATGATGGATATCACCATTACAAGTATCCTGGATGCATGGGAGCAAGTAAATGAAGTGACACCTCTGGGACCACTGCGTTGGAGTTTGGAGCATGTGCTAACTATCTCAGAAGAAAATATTCAGCGTGCTCGGGATTTGGGTGTCACCTTGGCCGTACATCAAGTGTCCATGAATATGCCTCCATTTTTACAGCCACCTATGCGTAAGATGCAAGACAGCGGTATTATTTGGGGCTTAGGTACCGATGCAAGCGTTGTATCTGCTTATCAACCTTTTATTACTTTAGGTTGGGTGACGACTGGCAAATCTATTAACGGTAAAACTATTAATGAAGAGCCGCTAACGCGTGAGGAAGCATTGATTGCACATACACGCAGTAATGCTTTTCTACTGCACAAAGAAAATGATATTGGTACTCTTGAAGTCGGGAAATTGGCTGACATTGTGGTTCTTGATAAAGATTATATGACCATCTCAACAGATGAGATTTTCGATATTGAGCCGCAGTTAACGATGGTAGGTGGCCGAGTCGTATACGATGCCGCGACACAAACAGCGACGCAGTAATTGAGAATCAGCGTTACGCTGAAAATTCGGGTATAGCTTTTTTATCAACACAGGGTGAATTCTTGAAATCTATATTAGTCAATAACCTTATGACTGGAGCTTTTGGTCTAGCGGCACTTTTTTCAGTCTCGGTGGTTTCGGCGCAACAGTATCCAGTTGGCTCTGATCAAGGGGTTGATGGTGAGGAACTATTTTCTGTTTGTGGTTTTTGCCATGGGATGCAAGGTCAAGGCGGTCCGGCATTAGATGCGCCTCCGCTGGCAGGAATGGAAGCCTGGTATATTGAACGACAGCTGAAAGCGTTTAAAAATCGAGTTCGAGGTATGCACCCTGAAGACGTGCCAGGCATGCAGATGTCGATTGTTTCAGGAATGGCGAGGAACGATGCGACGATTAGGAATGTTGCTAAACACATTGAAAGCCTGACTCCCGGGGCTCCACCTGAACTAGCCAGAGGCGAGATTGCTGGTACGGCGCGACCTTTTATTTGGCGCTCGGAATACGCTAAATTGGAACATCCAGAACCCGCTGATGCTGGTCGAGGCGCTGAAATATATGCTGGCTCCTGCGCGGCGTGTCATGGTGCAAGGGGTGAAGGTAACCAGGTCTTGGGATCGCCAAGATTGACGGATCTATCGGTTGCCTACTTACACCGGCAATTGCAGTATTTTAAGAATGGTGTGAGGGGCAGTAATCCAGAAGATGTTTATGGTGCTCAAATGGCCATTTTTGCAAAGCTGTTGGCCGATGAGCAGGCGATTGCCGATGTTGTTGCCTATATAGATTCTATTGAGGTGGGCGAATGAGAACGATAGCAAGCTTAGTATTGGTTAGTACCATTGTGTTCGGCGTTGCGCAGTCTGTAAATTCGCAGGAAGAAGCTTGGGAAAATGCTGATCGCATTGAAATTAAACTAGTTGATCCGTTGGATGAACCTCGGGGTTGGTGTGTTGATTTATTTGCGCATCTAAGAAACGCGTTGCCTTTGGGTGGATTTCAAGGCCATAACTGTTTCCTCGATATGCAGCGCGGCCCAACGGAAGATCAGGGTTTTGATGCCGCAAAACTTGATGAGCAAGGGATACTGCATTTGGCGTACTGGGACGTGTGTCTAACATTACATGATCCGAATCCCCGCTCATTTGTAGCAGCTGAATCGTGTATCGGTGAAGCGGCTCAAGAATTTGAATGGAACAGTGACGGACAGATTATCCCTAAAATGGCACCGGAGCTTTGCTTGACCTTAGGTTCAACGACTATACCCGGTGGCGGTCGCCTTGCACCCGTTGGAGCTCGACCACCCAAAGATAATGTAGATATCCCACAAATACGCCGGTTAAGCTTTGAGACATGTAATGATGAAAATGCTGTCTTGCAACGCTGGGAGCCTCGTCGTGAGTATGAACGAGTTGAGGCAACATTCCCTTCTCGTTTTTTAGACGCTAACTAAATCTTATCCGCTCGGAGGGTAAATATATGAGTAGAATTTTTTTAAATCTTAGTATGTGGCTAGCCTTATTGGTAATGCCGGTGGTTGGTATGGCGCAAGCGCCCGACCAAATATTGTTTAATGCGCAAGTACTAACTGTGGACGAAGATTTCTCGATCGCCAGTGCCATTGCGATTAGTGGTGAAAGAATCTTAGCTGTTGGTAGTGATCAAGAAATTCTAGCGTTGGCTAATGCACAAACCGAGCAAACCGATTTAATGGGTCGTACAGTTATTCCAGGGCTAATCGATAATCACCTTCACTACCTGCGTGGCACAAATTTCGCCGCGTATGAAATCCCAATTCATGGGGTAACTTCTCGTCAGGAAGTTTTGGATCGCATTTCTGCCAAAGCAGAGGAGCTTGGCCCGGGTAAATGGATATTCATTTTGGGGGGATGGAATGAGCAACAATTTGCGGATAAAGCCGGTGGGTTTACCGGGGAAGAACTAGATCTCGCGGCGCCTGATAATCCTGTGTTTATCCAAAAAACCTACAGTGCGTTTTATATGAACAGTTTGGCCGTTGCAGAAATTGGGCCTGCGTTACCGGAATACTATGAGGGCGGGTCGGTAATTCGAGTTGATAATCGCACTGGTCGTTTTGTAATGGCCGAAGCGCTTAAGCATTTTCCATTTGCCGAAACGGATGCCGAGAGAATGGATGAAGTCAGGGCCTTCAATGAATATTTAAACAGTATGGGTGTCACAACCGCTTACGATGTTGGTTATCTCGATGGCTCATACGATCCGGTTGAGGCGCTTTACGAGATAGATGATCTTAGTGTGCGGGTTTTTTATGCAGCGCGTTATTGGGCGGACTCACCGCGTACTTCGATTGCTGCGGCAGAGTTATTAGATCGCGAGGAACCTTTTCAAAGAGATGATCGTTTCGGCATGTTTGGGATTGGAGAGCATGTGCATGGTTATTTACATGATTCTACTGCTTCTGATGTGCCGCTTGCAGATGAACTGTACGATGCTTGGACACTCATTGCTCGGTCAGCGGCCAAGAATGGTTGGTATATCAATGAGCATGTAATGCAAGACGGAACGGCAAATCGAATGATGTCAATTGCTGAGGAGATCAGCAAAGATTATCCGACACGTGATTTGCGTTGGACTCTGGGACATGTCGATTTGATTAAAAAGGAGACTGTGGATCGGGCAAAGGATCTGGGCTGGAACATTACGCTGGCTAACCACACGGTAAAACCGAGGATGGAAGGTAAGGTTTCACCGCCAGTTCGAATGATTCAGGATAGCGGGATACTTTGGGGAATGGGGTCTGACGGTACGATAGTTGCAACTTACAATCCGTTCCATACAATTTGGGAATATACAGCAGGGAAAATATTTCCGGATATAGTTAAATACCAACCAGATGAAGTTATTACGCGTGAGGAAGCCCTCATCGCACATACTCGATCTAATGCGAGAATTCTATTTATGGAAGAGGATTTGGGTACTCTGGAAGCGGGTAAGTATGCCGATTTACTGGTTCTGGATCGGGACTACCTAACCGTACCCATTGACGATATTCGTAACGTTCAACCTGAAATGACGATGGTTGGTGGCCGTGTTGTGTATCAGGCAAACTGAGTATTTATCGGGATTACCCGGGTAGTATATTGTTACCCTGTTGGCTGCGGTTTGTGAATTCTCTGACGACGTGGAGTTAAAATGACAATAATTTTTACAAGGCGATACTTGATCAAACTGTTGGTGATCCAACTGTGTTTGCTTATGCCGCATGGAGCCCATGCGCATCATAGCGATGCTGGATTGGATACTGAGTCAGTTGTTGTATTAGAAGGTACGGTGACAAACTTTGTTTGGAACAATCCGCATATTTATTTCACTATGCAGCTTGATGGTAATTCGAACGATATTGATACTGCTGATTCCGTAAGTATCTGGGAAATCCAGATGGCGTCTATTCCTCCGTTGTCACGGCGTGGTTGGAGACCTGATTCGCTAATAGCAGGAGAGACAATTGTTGCCAGAGTGCATCCGGCACTAGATGGTAGACCCTACGGATTGTTTGTTTCAGTAGAAAAAGACGGTAATTTATTGCCTGTAGGTGGTGCAACCAAAAATATAAATAACCGGAAAGCTGAATCATTAGAAGGTGTCTGGCGCGGCGACCGCTCAACCATGATAGATTTCACGTCGTTTTTCGATCGGCTTGTAACTACCGAGAAAGGGACAGCTGCACGTGAGCAATTTGATGCGCTATCGGCAATGAATCCAATGTCTTCTTGTGCAGCGGAAGTTGCACGGCCTACACCTGCCACCCTTGTTTCAGCGGGGTTTTATTTAGAAGAGATTGAATTTGTTGGAGATACGATAATTCTGCGTAATGAGATTTTTGATGCAGAACGAGTTGTTTATATGGATGGGAGGGGGCATCCGGATAAGGCGGAACGCACTGTCCATGGGCACTCAATCGGCAGATGGGAAGATGATGTGTTGGTTGTAGATACCGTTGGCTTTGCCGACCATCGCTCTCCTTACCAAAACGGTATTCCATCAGGTGCCGAGAAGCATGTAGTAGAAAGATACCGCTTGAGTGATGATGGCACCCGAGTGATCGTGGAGATAATGCTTGAAGACCCAGAATACCTCGTCAGTCCCCTGACTGACACAATGGAATGGATTTATGCTCCCGAGCAACAGCTGCTTAAGTGGAATTGTGATCAACAAACTGCCAGAAACTTTTTACCCGAGTAGTTGGGTTCGTGATGCAGCGTGGTCAATGAAATTTAGTTTGATAGAAGTAGGGTAGTAGAGAAATAGGGCGGCAGCATAGAAATGAAAGATGATGAGACATCCAGGGGTTTTAGTGGCGCGATAAAGTCTGCTCGCGATCATGTGTGGCACCACATGACTCAGCATAGGCCATTTGAGGAGCACGACCCGATGCTGATTGTGAAAGGCGTCGGCATGCGCGTTACCGATGCCAAGGGTCAGGAATACCTTGATGCAACTTCAGGTGGGGTCTGGACTGCCAATGTTGGTTACGGTCGTGAGAGTATCGCAAAAGCGGTTTATGACCAGCTAGTGACGATGAATTATTTTGCACAGTCGATTAGTAATATTCCAGCCTCTGAATTTGCTGAGAAATTAATCGCAAAAATGCCAGGAATGAGCCGTGTTTATTATTCTAGCTCGGGTTCTGAAGCAAACGAAAAGGGCTATAAAATGGTCCGTCAGATTGCGCATAAAAAGTATGACGGTAAGAAATATAAAATTTTATACCGTAATCGCGATTATCACGGAACCACTATAACCGCGTTAAGTTCATCGGCGCATTTTGAACGCAGAGATCAATACGGGCCATTCACTCCCGGGTTTGTTGAGTTTCCAGATTGTTGTGCTTATCGATCTTTGATTGGCGATGATCCTGATTATGGGGTCAAAGCGGCTCTCGAAATGGAGAAAGTAATTCTGGCAGAAGGACCAGATACGGTTGGGGCCGTTGTACTTGAGCCAATAACTTCAGGTGGGGGCGTGATCGTACCGCCCGATGGTTATTGGGAAACCATTCAGGCGATATGCAGCAAGTACGATATCTTGATTCATATAGATGAAGTGGTCTGCGGATTTGGCCGCACCGGCAAATGGTTTGGATACCAGCACTATGGGGTTAAGCCCGATATAGTCACGCTGGGAAAAGGCTTGGCATCCGGATATGCAGCGATTTCATGCACTGTGACAACCGAAGAAGTTTTTAATTTGTTTAAAGGTGAACCCAGTGATCGAATTGGTTATTTTCGTGATATCTCGACTTTTGCAGGTTGTATGTCTGGTCCAGCTGCGGCGCTTGAGAATATGCGCATCCTCGAGCAGGAAAACTTGGTGCAAAATGCAGCAGAAATGGGTGAATACTTGCTTGACCAACTGCATGATCTGAAAGACAAATATGCTCTTATTGGAGATGTTAGCGGTAAAGGCTTATTTGCCGGGCTTAAGCTTGTAAAAGATCGAGATTCCAAAGAGCCAGTAGACGAGTCGGTACCAATGTCGATTGTTAAGGACTGCATGCAGCAAGGAGTTCTTATTGGCAGAACAACCCGAAGTTTTCGAGAGTACAACAACACCATCATTCTAAGCCCTGCGCTCATTTCGACTCGAGAGGATATTGATGAAATTATCCAGGCCGTCGATTTTGCCCTTAACAAGCATACTGTTTAGAGGTTTTAGGGGCTTTATAGCAGCTCGACTATGTTCCTAGTTAGAGTTAGATATTGAGCGAATGGATGCAGTCGGATATGCAGGAACTGCTAGATTGGATATTGGCGTCCCGAAGAGGATTGCATTCAGCGCATCCTGCGCCTCACCCATTGGGCGGCCTTCGGCCGTGCAATTTTGCTCCGGGCAAAATTGTGAACCTAGAGAGGTTGAACCTAGATTCAGAACAACAACCTTTCCATAAAACTCTACGGGCTCTATGGAAAAATTGGCGTCCCGAAGAGGATTCG
>DNHK01000197.1 GCA_003485905.1 Gammaproteobacteria bacterium
TATGGGTCAAAAAGTACAACCAAATGGTATGCGTCTCGGCATTATTCGTGACTGGGACGCTAAGTGGTTTGCCACTGGCAAAAGTTACTCCCAGACCCTGATTCAGGATCTTGAGATACGTCGATTACTTGAGGCTAAACTCAGGAATGCCGGTGTGAGCCGAATTTCTATTGAGCGACCTTCTGAAAATGTAAATATTACGGTGCACACGGCGCGTCCAGGCATTGTGATTGGTAAGAAGGGTGAAGATATAGATCGTATGCGTAGAGCGGTATCAAAGATTACCGGCGCACCTGTGCAAATTGCTGTGGAAGAAATTCGTAAGCCTGAAATGGATGCCCATCTAGTTGCTGAAAATATATGCCAGCAGTTAGAGAAGCGCATTATGTTTCGTCGAGCAATGAAGCGTGCGGTTACGTCTGCTATGCGAGCTGGTGCTTTGGGTGTCAAGGTTATGGTTGCTGGCCGTCTTAACGGGGCAGAAATCGCGCGGTCAGAGTGGTATCGCGAAGGGCGAGTGCCTTTGCATACGCTGCGTGCAGATATTGATTACGGTACCTTTGAAGCGCACACAACATACGGTGTGATTGGCGTAAAGGTTTGGATATTTAAGGGCGAAATTTTTGAGCAACCTACTGTCGAAGAAACGACTGTTGATGCGCGTCCGGCTAGCTGATACTCCAACTTAAAGAATTAGATTTAAAAATTATCTTAGGCAAATAAAATGCTACAACCTAAAAAAACTAAATTCCGCAAAATACATAAGGGTCGCAATACCGGCCTCTCATTACGCGGAAACAAGGTGAGCTTTGGTGAGTTCGGCCTTAAAGCGACTGGTAGAGGCCGACTTACGGCACGCCAGATCGAAGCCGCTCGTCGAGCGATTACTCGTTATATTCGGCGTGGTGGCCGTGTGTGGATCCGGGTATTTCCGGATAAGCCTATATCCAAGAAGCCACTTGAGGTTCGAATGGGTAAAGGTAAAGGTAATCCAGAGTACTGGGTGATGGAGATTCGGCCGGGCCATATGTTGTATGAGCTTGAAGGTGTGAGTGAAGAAATTGCACGTGAAGCTTTCCGATTGGCGTCGGCAAAATTATCTATCTCTACATCTTTTGTTAAGCGACAGGCAGCCTAATGATAGCTTCAGAAATAAGAGAGAAATCGGACCAGGAATTGAAAGATGCATTGGTTGAGTTGCGTAAAGAGCAATTCGGTTTACGCATGCAACGAGGAACTGGACAACTGGCAAACCCGGCGCGGTTTAAAGACATCCGTCGTGATGTGGCGCGTATTAATACGATTATTGCTCAGCGTGCGGCAGCAGGTGAGCAATCATGAGTGAGCAAGCTATGAATGATCAAGTTGAAAGTAATTCCGCACGTACGATTGAAGGTCGGGTGGTCAGTAATAAAGGTGAGAAGACCATCGGTGTTCAAGTAGAGCGGCGCGTAAAGCATCCGCTATACGGCAAGATTATTACTCGCTCTACTCGCTTTTTGGCTCACGATGAAAAAAACGAGTGTGGTGAAGGCGATACGGTTTTAATCGAAGAGTGTCGACCATTGTCAAAACTTAAATCATGGCGCCTGGTTAAGGTTGTCAGCAAAGCTGTTTAAGGGGTTGGTCTTATGATTCAGATGCAATCAATGCTGGAAGTAGCTGATAACAGTGGTGCACGTAAGTTAATGTGTATCAAGGTTTTAGGCGGTTCCAAGCGTCGCTACGCAGGTGTAGGCGATGTTGTAAAGGTAAGTGTTAAAGAAGCTTTGCCCAATTCGCGTGTTAAAAAAGGTGACGTATACGACGCAGTAATCGTTCGTACACGTAAGGGTGTTCGTCGAAATGATGGCTCGCTAATCCGTTTTGACAAGAATGCTGCAGTTTTGCTTAACCCTGCTTTGCAACCGGTAGGTACACGTATATTTGGCCCGGTTACCCGCGAACTTCGTGGCGAACGGTTTATGAAGATTATTTCGTTGGCGCCTGAAGTTCTGTAGCGGCTGACCATCAAGAATCGGACTGTAAAGATGAAAAGAATTAAAAAAGGCGATGAAGTCATTGTATTAGCGGGTCGCGATAAAGGTAAAACTGGCAGCGTGCTGCGTCTATTGGGCGAAAATCGTGCATTGGTTAACAATGTAAATTTGGTTAAAAAGCATACTAAGCCAAACCCTATGGCGGGCGTAACGGGCGGCATCCTGGAACAGGAGTCACCGATACATTTGTCAAATATTGCAATCTATAACACCAAGTCTTCGAAGGCGGACAAAGTTTCCGTTAAGGCTGGTGACGATGGCAAACAATATCGGGCATATCGTTCGAGCGGCGACCGGATTGACGGTTAGTTCGGACGTTTACGACATAAAGATTAAAGATCAAGGCAAACATTATGGCTAGATTACAAGATACGTATCGAAAAGAGGTTGCTCCTGCGCTGCTCGAGCAATTTAAATTTAGTAGTTCGATGCAGATTCCTCGCATTACCAAAGTGACTCTTAATATGGGGCTTGGTGAAGCTATTGGTAACCGAAAGGTTTTAGAGGCGGCAGCCGAAGACATTAAGGCGATCACTGGTCAACAACCGGTTATTACATTAGCCCGTAAATCTGTCGCTGGGTTCAAAATTCGCGATGGTTGGCCGATTGGCGCTAAAGTTACTTTGCGTCGCGATCGTATGTTTGAGTTTTTGGATCGTTTGATTTCAATCGCTATTCCGCGAATTAGAGATTTTCGAGGCCTAAGCGCCAAGTCGTTTGATGGTCAGGGAAATTACTCTTTTGGTTTGCGTGAGCAAATCGTATTCCCTGAAATCGAGTACGATAAAGTTGATGCAATGCGTGGTATGGATATAACTATTACCACTAGCGCAAAAACAGATGAAGAGGGTGAGGCTCTTTTGCGAGCCTTTGGTTTCCCAATTAAGGTCAAAGCAGTCGCTGAAGAAGTTGACGCTGCTGCCTGAACGGGTCACACCAATAAATAGATTAATACTGGATTATAGAATATGGCTAAGAAATCAATGGTTGCCCGCGAAAACAAGCGGTTAAAGTTGAACAATCGACACAATGCGAAGCGTGTAGCATTACGCGCAACAATAATTGACGAGTCGTTAAGCTACGAAGAAAGATGGGACGCGATGATTTCTTTGCAGAAATTACCGCGGGATTCGGCGAAAACTCGACAACGAAATCGTTGTGCGTTAACCGGCCGTCCTCATGGCTATTATCGAAAGTTCGGTCTTAGTCGAAATAAGTTGCGTGAAATAATCCTACTTGGACAAGCGCCGGGCGTATCCAAGGCTAGTTGGTAAACCGAGCGAGAGATTCTACGCTTAATATTAATTGCTGATCTGAGTTGAAGCTGACCGGATA